>CACLGJ010000040.1 GCA_902606445.1 uncultured Pelagibacteraceae bacterium | reverse complement strand
TATGAAAATGTTTTATGAAAAAGATGCAGATGTAAACTTGATTAAAGAAAAAAAAGTAGCAATATTTGGATATGGGAGTCAAGGACATGCACATGCATTAAATTTAAAAGATAGTGGAGTTAAAGATGTAGTGGTTGCTTTAAGAGAGGGTTCTTCAAGTATTTCCAAAGCAGAGTCTAAAGGATTAAAAGTTATGAATTTATCAGATGCTGCTGAGTGGGCAGATGTTGTTATGATATTAACACCTGATGAATTACAAGCTCAAATTTATAAAAATCATATTGAGCAAAGAGCAAAAGAAGGAACAAGTATAGCCTTTGCACATGGTTTAAATGTTCATTATGATTTAATTAAAGCAAGAAAAGATTTAGATGTATTTATGGTTGCTCCTAAAGGACCTGGTCATTTAGTCAGAAGTGAATATGAAAAAGGAGGCGGAGTTCCATGTTTATTTGCTGTTCATCAAAACGGATCAGGAAAAGCTAGAGATTTAGCAATGTCTTATGCATCAGCAATTGGTGGAGGAAGGTCTGGGATAATTGAGACAACATTTAAAGATGAAGTTGAAACTGATTTATTTGGGGAACAATCAGTCTTGTGTGGTGGTTTAGTAGAATTGATGAAAAATGGTTATGAAACATTAGTAGAAGCTGGTTACGAACCTGAGATGGCATATTTTGAAACAGTTCATGAAGTTAAATTAATTGTTGATTTAATTTACGAAGGTGGAATAGCAAATATGAATTATTCTATATCAAATACTGCTGAATATGGTGAGTATCAGTCTGGTCCAAGAATTATCAATAAAGATGAAACTAAAAAAAGAATGAAAGAAATTTTATCAGAAATACAATCAGGAAAATTTACAAAAGACTGGATGGACGAATGCAAGAATGGTCAAAAAAATTTTCTAGCAACAAGAGCTAAATTAGCTGAGCATCCAGTCGAAAAAGTCGGTGCAAGTCTAAGAGCTATGATGCCATGGATTACCAAAAAGAAACTCGTTGATAGTGATAAAAGCTAAGTTTATTCAAATAAAATAGACTATAAAATCCAAAATATTTCCCCTATACTTTATTATTAATAATTAGGAGGGGAAATGAAGTTTATTAAAATTTTATTGGCTTTTTTGATATTTTTTGTTCCAAACACTGGAGTAACAAAAACTATTAAATGGTCAATGCAAGGAGATAGTTTAACACTAGATCCACATGCACAAAATGAAGGACCAACTACCCAAGTATCTAGACAGATTTATGAAGCTTTAGTGACTAGAGGCCTAGACATGTCTATTGGACCACAATTAGCAACAAAGTGGAAAGCTGTAGATCCAAATACTTGGTACTTTTTTTTAAGAGAAGATGTGAAATTTTCTAATGGTCAACCAATGACATCAGAAGATGTAGTTTTTAGTATATTAAGAGCAAAGCAAAGAACGTCTGACTTTAAAGAATATATAAGTACAATTTCAGGGGTTAAAGCTATTGACAAATATACAGTTCAAATAAAAACGAGCAAACCAAATCCAATTCTTTTGAACCAGTTATCAAATATATTTATAATGTCTAAAGAGTGGTCAGCTAAAAACTTTGCACTCTCTCCACAAAATTGGGATGCAGGACAAGAAACATTTTCTGCAACAAATGCAATGGGGACTGGTCCATTTAAGATTACTTTAAGAGAACCAAATACTAAAACTGTTTTCAAAAAGAATGGTAAATGGTGGGGTAATGTTGAACATAACATAACCGAGATTCAATTACTTCCAATTAAAAATGCAGCAACTAGAGTTGCAGCTCTTTTATCTGGAGAAATAGATTTAGTTACAGACGCTCCAGTACAAGATTTAGGTCGTATAGAATCTTCTGCTGGACATAAAGTTGCAAGCACTCCACAGATGCGTACTATTTTTCTTGGAATGGATCAAGCTGCTGACAAGTTAAGATCAGGAAATACTGGAGACAATCCATTTAAGAAAAAAGAGGTAAGACAAGCTCTTTATCAAGCAATTGATATTGAGGCTATCAAGAAAAAAGTTATGAGAGGTTTAAGTGAGCCTGCAGGAATTATAACTTTTCCAGGG
>CACLGJ010000039.1 GCA_902606445.1 uncultured Pelagibacteraceae bacterium | reverse complement strand
TAAAAAAAAATTTCATTCTGCTCTAAAGATAAAATTACCAAAACAATTAAAATTTAGAAAATTTTCTAAAAATTTATTAAAAGAAAGTTTTGACTTAATAGTAATAGCCTTAAGTCTTCCAGGTGTAGATTTTATTGGCAAACAATTAAAAGATTTAAGAATTAAAACACCAATTTTGGTTTTGACTAAGGGATTAAAATTTGAGAAAAAAAAAAACAAGATTTTAACCATTTCAGAACAGCTCCAAAAAAACTATAATTTAAAAAATATTTCAGTCCTAAAAGGACCTTGTTTGGCAAAGGAATTAGCTCGTAAAAATCAAACTAGTGTAATTATAGCAAATAAAAATATAAGCATTGCAAAATCTATTGGAAAAAAAATTTCTACAAAATATTACTTAACAGAATACTCCAAAGACGTAGTTGGAGTAGAAGTATGTTCGGCAATAAAGAACATATACTCAATGATAATTGGAGCTGGTCAAAGCTTAAACTCTTCATCCAATTTATTTCAAAAAGCAGTTCTTGAAATGAGATATTTAAATAGATATTTTAAAGGAAAAGATGAAACAATCCTAGGGCTTGCTGGTGTGGGGGACTTATATGTTAGTGCCGCTGGTGGAAGAAATAGTAAGATGGGCAGTTTCTTAGGAAAAGGATTTACATTTATAACTGCAAAAAAAAGATTTATGCCCAAAGAAACCGTTGAAGGAGAAAAACTTGCAAGGGAGATAGGACCATTTATTTTGAAAAAAATTGATAAAAAAAAAATTCCATTAATGATTAATTTGCTTAAAACAATTAAAGATAATAAAAAACTTAAGATAAAAGTTTAAAATAGACCTTCTATATCACCATCTTTATTAAGTTTAATGGAGTCAGCAGCTGGCACTCTTGGAAGCCCTGGCATAGTCATAATAGCTCCACAAACAACTACAATAAACTCAGCACCAGACGAAAGTCTTATCTCTCTTATCGACACAGAATGACCTGTTGGAGCACCTTTTAGATTTGGATCTGTAGAAAAACTGTATTGAGTTTTTGCAACACATATAGGCAATTCACCATAACCAGCTTCTTCAAAGTTTTTTAATTGGTCTCTTATTTTAGTATCTGCAATAACTTCATTTGCTCTATAAATCTCTTTTGCAATAGTTTCTATCTTTTTGAAAAGTGGAGTTTTACTCTCATATAAAAATTTAAATTTTGCTTCATTTTTTTCACACAAATCTATTACATGTTGAGCTAAATCTTTTGTTCCCTCACCACCATCAGCCCAATGCCTACAAATACTTGCTTTTATCCCTAGCTTTTTACAAAACTCAACTAAAATGTTTACCTCATTATCAGTGTCTTTTATAAAGTGATTTATAGCTACGGCCACTGGTAAATTAAATTTTTTTACATTTTCAATATGTCTTTCAAGATTTATTAATCCTTTCTTAAGTGCATCTATATTCTCATTTTTTAAATCATCTTTCGTAACACCACCGTGCATCTTAAGAGCTCTTATAGTTGCAACTATAATAACACAACTTGGTTTTAAATTTGATTTTCTGCACTTGATGTCTAAAAATTTTTCAGCTCCCAAATCTGCACCAAAACCCGCTTCAGTAACAACATAATCAGCAAGTTTTAATCCAGCTTTAGTTGCAATAACTGAATTACAACCATGTGCGATGTTTGCAAAAGGTCCACCATGAATTATAGCTGGATTATTCTCTAAAGTTTGTGTCATATTAGGACGAATTGCATCTTTTAGTAAGACAGTCATTGGCCCTTGAGCTTTTAAATCTTTTGCATAAATAGGTTTTCTCTCTCTTGTATAAGCAATTGTGATGTTACCAATTCTTTTTTCCAAATCTTCAAGGTTATTCGCCAAACAGAAAATAGCCATTATTTCGGAGGCAACTGTAATATCAAATCCATCCTCTCGAGGAAAACCATTTGCTACGCCACCTAAATTAATATTTATTTTTCTAAGTGCTCTATCATTCATGTCCATAACTCTTTTCCAAACAATTCTTCTTACATCTATGTTTAACTTATTCCCCCAATAAATATGATTATCAATTAATGCAGATAAAAGATTATGAGCTGATGTTATTGCGTGAAAATCTCCGGTAAAATGTAAATTTATTTGTTC
>CACLGJ010000038.1 GCA_902606445.1 uncultured Pelagibacteraceae bacterium | reverse complement strand
CCAATATTTACTGACATCATGCACCCTTGGCTAAAACCAGATAAAATAATTTGATTATTTCTAAAACTATATTCTTTCTTTATTTCACCTAAAAATTTATTAAGTTTTTTTTCTGCTTTTAAAGACTCATTTAAAATATAATTTGGATCATCATTTGTTAAATCAAACCATTGATAACCTGATGGATTAATTGAACACATTTCATGTCCATTTGGGCAAATAAAAATAGTATTTGGCATATGTCTTTTCCAATTTAAAGCAAGCATACTAATATCATTGCCGTCACCACCATATCCATGAAGCAAAACAACAGCGTTGTTAATATCCTTGTCTTTTTCAGGTTTTATAATTGTGCTTTCAAGACAAAATGTCATAATGAATTAAATTTGTTTTTTATTTTAAAAAACACTTTACAATAAAATCATGTTTACAGGAATAATTGTCAAAATTTTATCAATTGCACTTTTAATGGCAGTTGGTGTTGTCTTGATACTTGGCATAGGCACGTTATTCAAAGGAGGAAGCGCAAGTAAAAAATATTCTAATAAACTAATGCAACTTAGAGTTCTCTTGCAATTTATAGCAATAGTTCTTCTTATAGTTTTTGCTTATTTTTTTAAGGATTAATTATAATTTTTAATCCAATTAATAAATTCCTTTTCCTCAAAATCAATTGAACCAATAACTCTTGCAAATTCCTGGCTGTCTTTATTAAAAAAAATTGTAGTTGGCAAACCTCTAAGACTAAAATCCATAGCTAATGTTTTCGGATTATCAAAATAAAGATTTAAATTGTTAATATTTAAATCTTTAAAAAATTTTTCTGACTTCTTAAAACCATCTTTGCCAACATTAATAGGAAATATTTCTATATTGTCTAATTCTGGATTAACTTTTAAAGCATTAAGAGATGGCATTTCCTCTTTACAAGGTGCGCACCAAGTTGCCCAGAAATTCAATAATACTAGCTTTCCCCTAAAATCTGATAATTTTATACTTTTTTCATTTACATCAAAAAAAGTGATATTGTCATATGTCTTTAATTCTTTATTGATAACAAGATTTTTGATTTTTGGTACTTCGTTTGCAAATAATGTCGAAGTAACAAAGAACATAAATATTATTAAAAATCTCATATTTAATATGTATAAGTAATTATCATGGCTAAAAATAAAAACAACCAAGCAATTTGGAATACAAGAATTAAAAAAAGAACTTCTATACTTTTTGAAAAAGTTGGTAGCTCAATTGGCGTCGATAAAAGATTATACAAAGAAGATATTCAAGGCTCAATTGCTCATGTTGAAATGTTATTCAAACAAAAAATAATATCTTTCAAAATTAAAAATAAAATTGTTTATGGACTTAAGAAGATAGAGAAAGAGATTTCAAAAAATAATTTTGAATTTAATAAAAAATATGAAGACATTCATATGAATATTGAAAAAAGGCTTTTTCAAATTATTGGAGAAGAGGCTGGTTACATTCATGCTGCTAGATCAAGAAATGATCAAGTCATTACTGATTTTAAAATGTGGATTAAATCAGCTACTAAAGAAATAAATAATAATTTAGAAAAAATTATAAAATCAACTCTTAAACTTGCTGAGAAAAATATTGAAACAATTACGCCAGGATTAACACATTTAAAAAATGCGCAACCAATCTCTTTGGCACATTATTTTATGGCTTACGTAGAAATTTTTAAAAGAGATAAAAAAAGAATGATTTATAATATTGAAAATTTAAACGAGTGTCCACTTGGAGTGGCCGCGTTGTCAGGTACATCATTTAATATAGATAGACACTATACCTCAAAAAAACTTGGCTTCACTCATCCTACCAATAATTCAATAGATACTGTCTCTGATAGAGATTTTGTATTAGACTTTCTTTTTGCTGTTTCTGTCTGTTCAATGCACATCTCCAGAATTGCAGAAGAATTAATTATTTGGAATTCAGATGGTTTCAATTTAATAAATCTATCAGACAAAATTGTAACTGGCTCATCTATAATGCCGCAAAAAAAAAATCCTGATCTATTAGAATATTTAAGAGGTAAATCTGGCTTCACATTTGGAAATCTTTTTTCCATGTTAACAATTCTTAAAGGGTTGCCACTCTCTTACTTTAAAGATTTGCAAGATGATAAAGAAATAGTTTTTAAATCATACGATATTTTGATTAATAGTCTAAAAATATTTGATGAAATATTAAGAAATGTTTCTCCTAATAAGAAAAGAATGTTTGAATTAGCAGACGCAGGTTTTGTCACTGCCACTGATCTTGCTGATTATTTAGTTAAAAATCATTCCATGTCATT
>CACLGJ010000037.1 GCA_902606445.1 uncultured Pelagibacteraceae bacterium | reverse complement strand
GCACATTATAAACAGCCACTAGATTGGAATGATAAATTATTAAACGATTGTCAAAATACTCTAGATAAATGGTATCGTGTTTATTCAGTAGATGTAAAATCTGCTCAAGTATCAGAAGAAGTTTTAAAACCTTTATACGAAGATTTAAATACCCCTGGATATATTGCTAATCTTCATAAGCTGTATGAAAGTGCTAGCAAAGATAAAGATAAAGAACTATTTATTTCAGCATGTAAATTTGTAGGATTGTTAAATGAAGATAATAAACAATGGGAAAACTATAAAAAAAATAAAGCTTCAATAAGTGAGGTGGAGATAAATAATAAAATTGATTTAAGAAATAAAGCTAGATCAAATAAAGATTTTAAGAAAGCTGATAAAATCAGAGATGAACTTTTTGATAAAGGTGTTTTAATAGAGGATAAAGATGGTAAAACACTGTGGAAATTTAAATGAGTAAAGAGAGACTATATATTTTTGACACAACACTAAGAGATGGTGCTCAAACACAAGGAGTGGATTTCTCACTTGAAGATAAAGAAAAAATTGCATCAGCCTTAGACAATCTTGGTGTTGATTATATTGAAGCTGGTTGGCCTGGAGCTAATCCTACAGACACAGAGTTTTTTCAAAAAAAACATAATTTTAAAAATTCTAAACTGACATGTTTTGGAATGACAAAACGCTCAGGTCGAAGTGCAGAAAATGATACAGGATTATCTGCTTTAATGAATTCAAATACACCTACTGTATGTTTGGTTGGAAAGTCATGGGATTTCCATGTTGATGTTGCTTTAGGTATTACCAATGAAGAAAATTTAGAAAATATTAGTGAAAGCGCGAAACATTTTGTTAAAGCAAAAAAAGAATTTATGTTTGATGCAGAACATTTTTTTGATGGTTATAAAGCAAATCCAAAATACGCACTTTTATGTGTTAAAGCAGCTTTCGATGAAGGCGCAAGATGGATTGTATTATGTGATACAAATGGAGGAACCCTTCCACATGAAGTTTCAAAAATAGTATCAGAAGTGTCAAAAGTTATTCCAGGAAAAAATTTAGGTATCCATGCACACAATGATACTGGAAATGCTGTTGCTAATTCTTTGGCCGCTGTATTGTCTGGGGTCCGTCAAATACAAGGCACTATTAATGGGCTTGGTGAAAGATGTGGTAATGCGAATTTAATGTCGCTAATACCAACATTTTTTTTGAAGAAAGATTTTTCATCTCAATTTGAAATTGGAATTAAATCTAACAATATTAAAAATTTGACTGATTGTTCAAGATTACTTGATGAAATTTTAAATAGAAAACCTAATCAACACTTACCATATGTGGGTGCAGCAGCTTTTTCCCATAAAGGAGGATTGCATGTTTCAGCTGTTCAAAAGGATCCAAAAACTTATGAACATATAAATCCTGATGAGGTTGGTAATTCAAGAAATATTGTAATCTCTGACCAATCAGGTAAATCAAATATAATCTCAAGGTTAAAAACCATCAAAGTTAATATTGAGGAAAATGATCCTAAAATTAAAAAACTATTAGATGAAGTTAAAGATAGAGAATTTATTGGTTATAGTTACGATGGAGCCGATGCATCATTTGAATTATTGGCTAGAAGAATTATTGGAGAAATACCAAGATATATATCTATTAATGAATATGATGTTTCAGTAAAAAAAAATAAATCTGGAAAAATAGTTTCATCAGCAAAAGCTCAATTAGAGGTAGATGGGGAAAAAATTATTTGTGAAGGTGAGGGAAATGGACCTGTAAATGCCTTAGATAATGCTATTAGACAAAATGTTGATCGATTAGATAAATATTCAAAATATTTAAAAGATCTAAAGTTAGTTGATTACAAAGTTAGAATTTTAAACACAGGCACAGAAGCTGTTACTAGAGTGTCAATTGAAAGTACGGACTCAGAAGGAAAAAATTGGTTTACTATTGGTGTATCTACGAACATTATTGATGCTTCATTTAAAGCATTGATTGATAGTTTAGATTATAAATTATTCAAGGATAATGCCCCTGCAAGTAAATGAGTAAAAACAATATCTCTTTTATTCTACATAAACCACAATTGTCAGAAAATATAGGTGCATGTGCTAGAGCGTTAAAGAACTTCAATTTTAAGAAATTAGTTTTGATTGATCCAAAACCAATTTATCCTAATGATAAAATTTTAGCTACAGCAGTAGGAGCTAAAAATATCATCAGTCAAAGTAAAAATTATGATAATTTAGAGAAAGCTCTTAGTAAAATTGATATTGTCATTGCTACATCTGCTAGATTTAGAAATAAAAATATAAAACATATAAATTTAGATGATTTAAAGAGAATAAATTTTGATAAAAAAATTGCTTTT
>CACLGJ010000036.1 GCA_902606445.1 uncultured Pelagibacteraceae bacterium | reverse complement strand
TTTTTGTTTGTTATTTATTTGAAAACTTAAGTCTAAGGACTCATCAAACTTAGTTGTACAATTTTTTTTAAGTTCTGGTAATAACTTTTCTATAGGCTGAGCGTTTTGATCTCTTGTTTTTTCAGGTAATTTTTTAAATCTTTTAGATTTCATTATTCTTTAACCTCTATACCCATTGATCTTGCTGATCCTGAAATTATCTTAACTGCTTGATCTAAATCTAGAGCATTCAAGTCATTCATTTTTTGTTTAGCAATCTCTTCTGCTTGTTTTTTTGTAATAGAAGCAACAATACTTCTGCCTGGTTCTTTAGATCCACTTTTTAATTTTGCTGCTTCCCTAATAAAGAATGATGCTGGGGGTGATTTAATTTTAAAATCAAATTTTTTATCCTTATAAACTGTAATTTCAACTGGAACAGGTTTACCTGCCAATGATTTAGTTTTGTCATTAAATGCTTTACAGAATTCCATGATGTTAACACCACGTTGACCTAATGCAGGTCCAACTGGTGGTGCGGGATTAGCTTGACCACCTTTGATCTGTAATTTTATAAATCCACTAATTTCTTTTTTTGCAGCCATTAACTTGTTTTCTCCACTTGGTTATATTCTAATTCAACCGGTGTTGGACGACCAAATATAGAAACTGAAACCTTAAGTCTAGACTTTTCTTCATCAATTCCTTCAACCATTCCGCTGAATGATGCAAAAGGTCCATCTATTACTTGAACTTTTTCTCCGACGCTGTACTCTATACCAGATTTTGGCTGAGCCACACCATCTTTTATTTGACCTAAAATTTTCTCAATTTCTTTATCTGAAACAGGAACTGGTATTCCTTTTGTACCTAAAAATCCACTAACTCGCTTTATATTTTTAATCATATGATAAATACTATTATCCATCTCACTCTTTATTAATACATAACCAGGAAAATACTTCTTTTTTCGCTGAATTCTTTTTCCTCTTTTTACTTCTGTAACATCGTGAGTAGGTACAACTATTTCCTCAAATTTGTCAGAAATTTTCGCTTTTTCAGCCTCTTCTTTAATTAATCCAGCGACCTTATTTTCAAAACTTGAGTGGGATTGAACAATGTACCAATTTTTCATTATATGCTTACCTTAAGTAGTAATTCTAAGAAAAATTTTAAAACTTGGTCTAAAAGTAGAAAGAACAAGGACATTACAACCGCCATTGCAAAGACCATTAATGCTCCTTGTAATGTTTCTTTTCCAGTTGGCCATGAAACTTTAAAAGCTTCTTGTTTAACTTCTTGAATAAATTTAATAGGGTTTTTCATATTCATTCTAAATTAATTGGCAGGAGCGGAGGGACTCGAACCCTCAGCCTCCGGTTTTGGAGACCGGCGCTCTACCAATTGAGCTACACTCCTATATAGAGTTTACTCTATAATCTTAGTTACTACTCCAGCACCTACAGTTCTTCCACCTTCTCTAATTGCAAAATTTAATTTTTCAGACATTGCAATTGGGGTAATTAATTTAACTGTAAATTTAGCGTCATCACCTGGCATAACCATTTCAGTTCCTGATGGCAATTCCACTTCACCAGTTACATCGGTTGTTCTGAAATAAAATTGAGGTCTGTACTTAGTAAAGAAAGGAGTGTGTCTTCCACCCTCTTCTTTTTTAAGAACATACGCTTGAGCTTCAAATTTAGTATGTGGAGTTACTGATCCAGGTTTACAAAGAACTTGACCTCTTTCGATATCATCTCTCTCAACACCTCTAAGTAATACACCAACGTTGTCACCTGCTTCACCCGAGTCTAACAATTTTCTAAACATTTCAACTCCAGTACAAACTGATTTCTTTGTTTCTCTAATACCAATAATTTCAATTTCATCTCCTGTTTTCAAAACACCAGACTCTACTCTTCCTGTAGCAACTGTACCTCTTCCAGAAATTGAAAATACATCCTCTACAGGCATCAAAAAATCTTTGTCTTTTGGCCTATCAGGTTGAGGAATATGTTCGTCAACATTTTTCATTAATTCTAAAATTGAATTTTTACCGATTTCATCATCTCTACCTTCAACTGCAGCAAGTGCTGAACCTTTTGCAATTGGTGTTTTATCACCTGGAAATTTATAAGAAGTTAATAACTCTTTAATTTCTTCTTCTACAAGTTCGATCATTTCTTTATCATCAACTTGGTCTACTTTATTCAAGTAAACGACTATAGCAGGTACACCAACTTGTCTTGCTAAAAGAATATGCTCTCTTGTTTGAGGCATTGGGCCATCGGCTGCGTTTACTACAAGAATTGCCCCATCCATTTGAGCTGCACCTGTAATCATATTTTTCACATAGTCAGCGTGACCTGGGCAATCTACGTGAGCGTAATGCCTTTTTTCAGTTTCATACTCAACGTGTGCTGTTGAGATTGTTATACCTCTCTCTTTTTCCTCTGGAGCTTTATCAATTTCATCATAAGCAACTGATTTACCTCCACTTGCCTCTGCTA
>CACLGJ010000035.1 GCA_902606445.1 uncultured Pelagibacteraceae bacterium | reverse complement strand
TTGCCCAATATAAAGATAATTCCATTGATTTTTTTATTATTTCAAAATCTAAAGTGTTTTTTGGGCACTCATCCATTATCATTACAATATCAGAATTTAGGCCTAATTGTATTTGAATACTCTCTTCAGGACTAAGGTAGTATTTCTTTCCATCAACATGTGAATTAAATATTGCACCTTTTTCTCTATCAATTTTATTTAATTTTGAAAGTGACATGACTTGAAATCCGCCAGAGTCTGTTAAAATTGGTAAATCACAGTTCATAAATTTATGTAAACCACCTGCACTTTTAATACGATCAACACCAGGCCTGATCATTAAATGATAAGTATTTGAAAGAATTATTTCTGAACCTGTTTTTTTAATATCTTCTATTCTACAAGCCTTAACCGTCGCTTGAGTTCCAACAGGCATAAAGGCAGGTGTGTGAATGTTTCCTCTATGTGTTTCAATCACACCAGATCTTGCACTATTATCTTTATTTAATACTTTAAAGGCAAACTTTTTTAATGCCATTAAAGATTATATAGATTTAAAGCTTAAAATTTTATCTGGATCAGACACAGAACCATTATTGCTTTCATCTCCCTTTTTAATTTTGTCAACAAATTCCATTCCTTCAATTACTTTACCAAAAACAGTATATTGTTTATCTAAAAATGGAGCAGGTTTAAAACATATAAAAAATTGACTATTAGCACTATTAGGATCTGAAGATCTAGCCATTGATAAAGTTCCTCTATCATGAGGAAGATTATTAAATTCTTGTTTTAGGTCTGGTAAATCAGAACCACCCATTCCTGCACGTTGTAAGTTAAAGTCATTTGAGTTGGAATTTCCAAACTTAACATCTCCTGTTTGAGCCATAAATCCATCTATAACACGATGAAAAACTACATTATCGTATTTTCCATTATCAGCTAATTCTTTAATTCTTTTTACATGATTAGGTGCCACGTCAGGGTATAATTCTATTTTTACATCTCCATCTTTTAATTTTAAAATCATAAGATTCTCCTCCGAAATTGATTGATTAGTTATAATTAATAAAAAAAATAATATTTTTATATAAAATTTATTCATATTTTTGTTTTAAAGATCTAATGGTACTTTTTGTAGTAAATTTTTTAATATCTCCTCCTAATTTAACTATTTCTTTTACAAATCTTGATGAAATAATCTGATTTTCTACATCAGACATCAAAAATAGTGTTTCTATATTTTTATCAAGTTTTCTATTCATACCAGCTAATTGAAATTCATATTCAAAATCAGACACAGCTCTTAAACCCCTAAGTATGATATTAGATCTATATTTTTTACACAAATCAGTAGTTAATGAAGTAAAAGAAATAACCATTATCTTCTTTTGATTAAGTTTTAAATCTGAAAATAAAGCTTTTTTAACAATTTGAATTCTTTCATCAACATTGAACAAATATTTCTTATTTTTTCCATCTGAAACTGCAACAATTATTTTATCAAATAACTTTAGGGATTTTTTTATTACATCTATATGACCAAAAGTTATAGGATCAAATGTACCTGGATATATAGCAACTTTAGACATCTTAAATTATATTATCTTCAATTTTAATAGCAGAGACTACTTTTTCATCACCGGATAATTTAATTATTCTTACTCCTTGAGTATTTCTACCAGCAGTTCTAATTTCTTTTACAGCAACCCTAATTACTCTACCTTTGTTTGTTGAAATCATTATTTCATCTCCTTCAAAAACAGGAAATGAAGATGATATATTTCCATTTCTCGGTGAATTGATTATTCCAATTATTCCCTTTCCACCTCTATTGGTTACTCGATAATCATAATGAGATGTTTTTTTACCATAGCCATTTTCAGTTATTGAAAGAATAAATTTTTCGACTGCTTTTATTTCAGATTTTTCATCTAAAGAATTTTTTCCATTTTTTTTAATTTTATCATTATTAATAATCGACAAAGAAACAATTTCATCATTAGGAGAAAGTTCGATACCTTTTATCCCCTTTGATGATCTACCTTTAAAAATTCTAAGTTTTCTAGATTCAAATCTAATACACTTACCTAATTTAGTGCTTAAAATTGCATCTTGATTTTCTTTACAAATTTTTACACCAACAATTTTGTCATTGTTTTCAAGTTTCATTGCTATTTTTCCTGAACTATTTATTGAAGAAAAGTCTTCTAAACTATTTTTTCTTACTTTACCTTTAGCAGTCGCAAATATAATTTGATAATCATTTAAATTTTGATCACTTTCAGGAAAAGGCATAATTGAGCTTATTGATTGATGATTTTTTAAAGGTAAAATATTAAATAAAGATTTTCCTTTTGAAGAAGATGAGCCTTCAGGGATTTTCCAAGCTTTTATTCTATAAACAAGTCCCTCTGTTGAAAAAAATAAAACTGATGTGTGAGTATCTACAGACAAAGTTTGAACGACAGAATCTTCATTTCTTGTTGTAATGCCTGTTTTTCCTTTACCACCTCTTTTTTGAGTTTTTACACTGTTAAGAGATCCACGCTTTATATATCCTTGCAGTGTAACTGTTATCAAAACTGATTGTTTTTGGATAGTTTCTTCAATGTTGTAATTTAAAACTGCGTCAATTATTTTAGTTCTTCTAGGTACAGAAAATTTTTCTTTAATATTTTTTAATTCTTCGCTTATTACTTTTAATAATTCTTTTTTTGATGATATGATTTTTTTGTATTGTGTTATTAAATCAGCTAATTTTTTAATCTCTACTTCAATTTCATTAATACCTAAAGCTGTCAATTTTTGTAATCTAAGTTCTAGAATAGCTGTTACTTGAGGTCCTGATAATGTGTATATATTTTTTGGTTTCTTCCCTTCAACTAAAGAAATCATTCTTTGTGATTTATTAATCTTCCATTTAGTGTTTAAAAGTGATTTTTTTGCATCATCAGGAGTTTTTGATTGTCTGATAATTTTGATAACTTTATCCAAATTTTCAACTGACACTGATAAACCAATTAATATATGTGCTCTTTCTTCAGCTTTATTTAAATCAAATTTTGTCTTTTTTATTACAACGTCTTCTCGAAACGTTAGAAAATTTTCAAGAAATTCTTTTAGATTGCAGGTTTTTGGTTTACCTTCGACGATAGCTAAAGTATTAAAGCCAAAAGAACTTTCGATTTGCGTATTTTTATAAAGTTGTCGCTTAACTGTCTCAGGTTCAACACCATTTCTCAAATCTATA
>CACLGJ010000034.1 GCA_902606445.1 uncultured Pelagibacteraceae bacterium | reverse complement strand
TACCATTAACAAAAGGTAATTTTTTTTTTCTGTTATAAAAATAAGGTTTATAAAATTCGTTGACTTTATTTTCTAATAATCCTGTATGAACTTTAATTTTTTTTGAGTTTAATATTTTAAATGTTTTGCCCTTAACTCTTTTATCAATATCAATAACTGAATAAATTACCTTACTAATTTTAGATTTAATTATTGCACTTGTGCATGGAGGAGTTACACCATGATGGCTACAAGGCTCCAAAGTAACATACATTATTGAGTTTTTTAAATTATCTGAAGTATTTCTAATTGCATTTGTCTCTGCGTGCGGTCTTCCATTATAAGATGTTTGACCGATTGATATAATTTTATCATTTTTAACTATTACACAACCTACCGATGGATTAGTACCAGTAAGCCCTTCTCTGGCTCTTGCTAAATCAAGGGCAAGATCCATGTATAATTTATCTTTTAATGAAAATTTATCTTTTTTTGTAGACATCTAGTTTGTCCACGAATTGTACAAAATCTTTTTCTTCTCTAAAATTTCTGTATACAGAAGCAAAACGAACATAAGCAACAGGGTCCAATTCTTTTAAACCCTCCATAACCATTGTTCCTACTGTATTTGTTGATATTTCACTTTGTCCAAGTTCCTCTAGAGTTCTTGAAATTTTACTGATAAATTTTTCAGCAGTTTCTGTATCTATTGGTCTTTTTTTTAAAGCTATGTAAATTGACTTTGATAATTTATCTCTATCGAAAGCAGACTTTCTTCCATTTTTCTTAATAACCATAATTTCCCTGAATTGAACTCTTTCGAATGTAGTGAAGCGTGCTCCACATACGCATAATCTTCTTCTTCTTATTGCTGTTCCATCTTCTGTAGGACGCGAGTCGACAACAGAGGTC
This sequence comes from uncultured Pelagibacteraceae bacterium, assembly GCA_902606445.1. GTDB lineage: Bacteria > Pseudomonadota > Alphaproteobacteria > Pelagibacterales > Pelagibacteraceae > Pelagibacter. The sequence continues at coordinate 2,365 of CACLGJ010000034.1, read as the reverse complement.
TCCCCTTTTTTACATATTGAACAAATCATTACCTAGAGGTTCTTATATATCGGAAAGGATGAAGTTAAAGAGATAACTTCATTTTTTACTTCATCTTCTATTTTGCTATTATCTGTTGGATTTTCTGATAGGCCCTTAATTGTTTTTGTAATTAATTCACCTACTGTTTTAAATTCATTTAAACCAAAACCTCTTGTAGTTGCTGCTTGAGTTCCAAGTCTTATACCAGAGGTAATCATAGGTTTTTCTGTATCAAAAGGAATACCATTTTTATTACAAGTAATATTAGCTCTAGATAAACTTTCAGATGCAAGATTACCTTTCACATTGTAAGGTCTTAAATCTACTAACATTAAATGTGTATCAGTACCGTCTGAGTAAATTTTAAATCCATTGTTTTTTAAAGTTTCAGCTAAAATTTTAGCATTAGCTAAAACAGTTTTTATATAATCTTTAAATTCTGGTTGTAAAGCCTCCAAAAATCCAGCAGCTTTAGCAGCAATGATGTGCATTAAAGGTCCGCCCTGATAACCAGGAAATACAGCTGTATTAAACTTTTTAGCAAGATCTTCATGGTTAGTTAAAATTATTCCTCCTCTTGCACTTCTAAATACTTTATGGGTTGTTGATGTTACTACATGAGCATAATCACATGGATTAGGATAACCTTTACCGGCAACTAAACCTGAAAAATGAGCCATGTCTACCATTAAATATGCCCCTACTTTATCAGCAATTTCTCTAAATCTTTTAAAGTCTATAACTCTAGAATAAGCACTTCCCCCTGCTATTATTAACTTTGGTTTATTTTCTAAAGCAAGTTTTTCTACATTATCATAATCGATTAGTTCAGATGTTTTATCTACATCATAACCTATTGCATTAAACCACTTACCTGACATTGAAATTTTTAATCCATGAGTTATGTGACCGCCTGAGTTTAGACTCATTCCCATAAAAGTATCTCCTGGATTTAATAAAGCTAAAAATACAGCTCCATTAGCTTGTGCACCTGAATGAGGTTGAGAATTAGCAAACTTACAATTAAATAATTTTTTTAATCTATCATTAGCAAGACTTTCAGCAACGTCAACATGTTCACATCCATTATAATACCTTTTGCCAGGATAACCTTCTGCATATTTATTTGTAAGGACAGAACCTTGGGCTTCTAGCACAGCCTGTGAAACAATATTCTCTGAAGCTATTAGTTCAATATGTTGTTGCTGTCTTAATAGTTCATCTTGAATAGCCTTATAAATTTCAGGATCTTTTACGGATAAGCTATCCTCAAAGAAACTTTTATAACTATCGTTTATATAATTTTTTTCACTAGACATATTTATATCTTCTTTTTTATATCTTCTTTACTCTTTTTAGGTGTCTACCACCATCAAAATTAGTGTTTAGAAAAATACTCACAAATTTCAAGGCATTTTTTTTACTAATTAGCCTAGCACCTAATGTAATGATGTTTGCATCATTATGCAATCTTGATAATTTTGTTGATTTTATACTAAAACATTGCGCTGCACGGACTTTTTTATGCTTATTTGCCGCAATATTCATCCCAGTACCTGATCCACAAACTAAAATACCAACATTATTTTTATTAATATTAACTTTTTTAGCTACCTTATGAGCATAATCTGGATAATCAACTTTATTACCATTATTCGGTCCCAAATCTTGAAAAGATAATTTCTTTTTTGATAAATATATTTTAATAATTTCTTTTAACTTAAATCCCGCATGATCTGATGAAATAAATATTTTTTTCAAATTAATTAAATTTATAATCTAATACACAAGCAACTAGGTGAATTCTATTTTCTTCTCCACCATTAAAGGCATTATGGTATTTAGTATTGTTTGTGATCCATACAGATCCATCTGCAGGCATATGTTTTGCAACATTATCAATCACCATAATTGATCCAGGGTTTGTTATTATAGGTATGTGCAATCTTGGTTCTGGATCTCTGTGCCAGCTTAAAGTTGATCTTGGTTCTTTTAATAGAATTCTTACTCTGCCAAGTTTATATCTTGATGAAAGAGTATCATATACTTCTTTAAAATAAGTATTTTCGTAATCTTTAATAAATTCTGAATAGGCTGACTCATTTAAAAACTCATCCCTAACAACTTCTTTACCTGACTTATCGGGCTTCGTCCAAAATATACCTCGAGCCTTGTTACCTTTAATCGAATCTGGATCTCCAGGTATCTGAGTTAGGGAAATTGCTCCAAAGTGAGTAACACCTGCATCCTCAAACTTCTTAATATTTACTATTTGGTGATAAGCTTCTTGTAGTTTTTCTATATCAAATTTAATTTCTTGCTTTTGAAAGTCACTAAAGTCTAA
>CACLGJ010000033.1 GCA_902606445.1 uncultured Pelagibacteraceae bacterium | reverse complement strand
CAATAATCGGTGCTGGAATTTCTGGTTTGTATATCGCTAATTTATTTAAAGATCATAAGAATTATCAGGTTACAATTTATGAAAAAAGGAATTCAATAGAAATGGACGAGGGCTATGGAATTCAGTTGTCGGTAAATAGTGTAAAACTTTTAAATAAAATAGGCTTTACTTCTGTCACCGAAGAGGAAAAATTTAATCCAAAAAAAATTGATTTTTATGAAATTAAAAATTCAAAAAAAATTTGTGATTTAGACATTTCAAAATTTAATTCTAAAGATTGTAAATACACAACATTGAAAAGATCAAAATTACTTCAATTCTTAAAAAAACAACTAAATGAAGATATAATTAAATATAACCACAGTATTGAACAGATTGATTATGATAAAGATTCAATAGAATTAATATTTGATAAAAATAAAATAACTTGCGATTACCTAATTATTTCAGACGGTGTGTTTTCTAAGGGGAAGTTATTAATTTCAACTAATAAATCAAAACCAATTTACAATGATACGATTGCTATTAGGGGCAGTATATCGAGAGAAAATTTACAAAATATAAATGAAGAAAATATTTCTTTGTTTTTAGGACCGAATTTTCATTATGTTATTTATCCTATTAATAACGATAAAAATTTAAATTTTATTGGCATTTTAAAACATAAATTAAGTTCAAATGAGCAAGAGAACTATAATCTTTTTACTGAGAGTTCTTTTATAAAAAATATTAAATTTAAATTTTCTCAAAAAGTTTCTCAAAGTTTTTTGGAAAGTCTTCAAAATATTAAATTATTTCCAATTTTTGTAAGTAAAAATTTATATAATCCTCCAAAAAATATATTCCTTGTAGGAGATGCATTTTTTGCTTTTTCTCCTTCATTTGCGCAGGGAGCTTCTCAATCAATTGAGGGAGCTAATGAATTATATGAATGTTTAATAAATAATAATAATTTTTATGATATTAGATTAAAGAGAGTAAAAATGATTAACAGACGATCTAACTTCAACCAATTTGCCTTCCATTTATCAAATCCAATAATGACTACATTTAGAAATATTTTTTTAAAACTTTTAACTAATAATAAAATTTTTTTACAGAGTTATTTGGGTAAAATTTATAAAAGTTAATTTTTAGAAATTAATCTTTGTCTTAGATAATCAATCGGATAAGTTCGTCCATTTATATCACAGTGCCAAAAAGTCCATCCATTACAACTTTCAGCTCCCAAGATAGTAGCTGCAACTTTGTGTATAGAGCCTTCAGCCTGATTATGTTTTATACTACCGTCAGCCATAATTTTGGCTGTTATTTTTTTCTTATTATCAAAAATATTAGTTCCAGGTTTAATTATTCCAAGCTCAACTAGTGAACCAAAAGGAATTCTTGGTTTTGATCTATTATTTTTTAGCGTATCTAACAAATCTTCCTCAATAGGCTTTGTAGTTTTTAAGCGTCGCTCAGCAGCTTTAAAATAAGCTTTTTCCTTCTCTATACCGTAATAATTTCTACCTAATTTCTTAGCGACTGTTGCTGTTGTTCCTGATCCTAAAAAAGGATCAAGTATGAGGTCATTTTTATTAGATGTAGCTAGTAAAATTCTATGTAGTAGAGCCTCTGGTTTCTGTGTGGAGTGAATTTTTTTTCCATCCTTTTTAAGTCTTTCAGAACCATTGCATATTGGAAGATCCCAATTAGATCTCATTTGTAAATCATCATTTAAACATTTTAAAGATTGATAATTGAATGTGTATTTTGATTTTTCACTTTTAGACGCCCATATTAAAGTTTCATGAGCGTTAGTAAAACGTGTTCCTCTAAAGTTTGGCATTGGATTATTTTTATTCCAAATGACATCGTTTAAAATCCAGAATCCTAAATTTTGGATTGCTGAACCAACTCTAAAAATATTATGGTAGCTTCCTATAACCCAAATAGCTCCATCTTTTTTTAAAATTCTTTTACATTCACTAAGCCATTCATAGGTAAAATCATCGTATTTTTTAAAATTTTCAAATTGATCCCACTTATCATTTACTGCACTAACCTTTGATCTATCTGGTCTAGTTAATTCACTTTTTAATTGTAGGTTGTAAGGAGGATCAGCAAAAATTAAATCAAAAGTTTCACGTGGAATTTTTTTTAATTCTTTGAGACTATCTCCATTAATTATTTTATTTTTGAAATCAGTTTTCATTTGTAAAAATTAATTAGACTCCAAATGGATTCTACGGTCAACTTCAGATTGAAATATTTGGATTCGACTTGTGTTCCTAAATTAAGAACTTACTAGATGTTGTGTGTAGATATTTTAGATGCTGGTGAAAAAGTTTTTCTATGGTGTTTAGTAATACCTAGCTTTTTTAAAGCTCTTAGATGCTGTTTTGTTCCATACCCAAAATTTTTATCCCAGTAATAACCCTTATTTTTTTTTGATAGTGAAATTATAAATTTATCTCTAGCAACCTTAGCAATTATTGAAGCAGCAGAGATTGCAGGTATTTTTATATCTCCTTTTACGACAGCCTTCATTTTATAGTTTTTCAATATAGGGATTTTGTTGCCATCAATTAATACTTGAGAAGGTTTTTTTTTTAGTTTTTTAATTGCCCTTTTCATGGCAAGCAAACTTGCTTGTAGAATATTTATTTTATCAATTTCATTTCTTGATGCTTTTGCAATAGCCCAGGTTGAATTATTTTTTATATATTTAGATAATATTTCTCTTTTTTCTTTTTTAATACTTTTAGAGTCCTTTAATAATTTATCGTTGATATTTTTATTCAAAATAACTGCAGCTGCATAAACTGGACCTATTAAACTGCCTCTACCAACTTCATCAACACCAGCAATAATTTTCATTAAAATCTGATTTTTAGATCTAAAATTTTTTGTCTGATCCTTTTTAAATCCTCCCAAGAAAATTTTTTGTTTTCTGGAAACCTGAGTAAATAGGAGGGGCTAAATGTTATCATTAAAGGATAAGTTTTGTTTTTTAATATAATTTCTTTCCATTTTCCTCTTTCATTTGAAATTCTTTCGTTTGAAGAAGTCACAGACTCCATCGCAGTACTTCCAATGAGAATTACGATTTTTGGATCAATAATTGAAATAAGTTCCTTTATGAATATGGAATATTTTTTTATTTCTTGTGATGTTGGCTTCCTATCTTCTGGTGGTCTAAAATTTATTGCATAACTTGAAAAAATATCTTTTTTTTGAATATTAATTGCTTCAAGCATTTTTTCTAATAATACCCCTGACTCACCCTGAAAAGTTTTTCCAACCTTTTCTTCTTGTAATCCAGGAGCCTCACCAATAATCATAATT
>CACLGJ010000032.1 GCA_902606445.1 uncultured Pelagibacteraceae bacterium | reverse complement strand
AAAAAAAAAAAGATTCAGATAATTAAGTCAAAAACTAATAATTTGAAACAATTTGATATACCAATACTTCTAAAGCAACTTTATAGCTTAGGTTGTAGAAGTATTCTTGTTGAAGGTGGTAACGATCTTACTAAAGGTTTTCTTAAGGAAAAAATTTTCAATAGGTTTTATTTATTCAAAAGTCCAAAAACATTATCAAAATTTAATGAATACAAAGAATTTAATGGATTTAATATTTTAAAAAAAAATTATAAAAGTAAGACAAAAATTAAATCTAATTTTGGAAAAGATACAATAACATTATATAAAAACTAATATGTTTAACGGAATTATATATAATCAAGGTATTGTTACTAAAATTGTAAAAAGACCTAAAGGTTTGAATATTTTTATAAAAAGTAACCTTAAATTAAATAGTAGAGATATTGGCTTGTCAGTATCCTGTGATGGTGTATGTCTAACTTTGATTTCATATAAAAGTAAAATTATGGAATTTTATCTTTCTAATGAAACTATTATTAGATCAAAATTTAATTTTTTGAAAGTCAAAGACAAAATAAATTTAGAATTACCTTTAAAATATGGAACCAAAATCTCTGGACATATATGCCAGGGGCATGTTGATTGTGTAGGTAAAGTTTTTGTTATAAAAAAGATTGATAAATCGTATCTTTTTGATTTTAAAATACCCAAAAAAGAGAAAAAACATTTAATTGAAAAAGCTTCAATCTGTGTAAATGGTATTTCACTAACTATTTCAAAAGTTTCTAAAAATGGTTTTCAAATTTGGGTAATACCGCATACTTATAAAGAAACAAATCTTTCATCTCTTAAGAAAAAAAGTTTAGTAAATATAGAGATAGATATCTTATCTAAATACGTTAGAAATTATTTTAATGATAAAAAATAATTTTGCATCAATAGAAACTATAATTAAAACCGCTAAAAAAGGTAGTATGTTTATTTTGGTTGATGATGAAAAAAGGGAGAATGAAGGAGATTTGATTATTTCCACATCAAATATAAACGCAAAAATTATAAATTTTATGGCTAAATATGGTCGGGGGTTAATATGTTTAGCAATGGATAGCACTCAAGCAAAAAGATTAAATTTATCTTTAATGTCAGCAAATAATCAATCAAGAAACAAAACAGCTTTTGCAGTTTCTATTGAGGCAAAAAAAGGAATTACAACTGGTATTTCAGCAAAAGATAGGGCTAAAACTATTAAGACAGCATCGAAAAAAAATGTTAAAAAAAATGAAATTGTTTCACCAGGTCATGTATTTCCTATAATAGCAAAAGACGGTGGTGTTTTAGTGAGAGCCGGTCATACCGAAGCATCTGTAGATATATCTAAATTAGCTAAAAAGAATAATTCTGCTGTAATTTGTGAAATTATGAATGAAGATGGAACAATGGCAAAAGGTCAACAACTTTTTGATTTTGCTAAAAAGCATCATCTTAAGATTGGTAAAATTGAAGATCTTATTGCTTACAGATTAAAGAAAGAAAAGTTAATAAGATTAAAGAAACAAAGCAATATTGATGTTAAAAATCAAAAGTATAAAATTAGAATTTATGAAAATTTACTTGATGGCTCAGAACACTTTGCATTAATCAAAGGAACTATTAAAAGAGGCATTACCCCCAGAGTTAGAGTAATTTCCTCCAATGTTGTACAAAATTATTTGATTAACCAACAATTGCCAAATTCGTTTAATAAAACACTCAATTATTTTAAAAAATTTAATAATTGTGTACTTGTTTTTATTAAAGATACAAATCTTAGATCGGTCACACAAACTTTAAAAGACTATAAAGATAAAAGTTTTTATAAAAAAGGAAAAGATAAACTTATTCGTAATTATGGTATTGGTGCTCAAATAATTAAGGATTTAAAGATTAAAAATATGACTTTAATTACTAAGTCACCGAAAAAAGTTATTGGTTTAGATGGTTATGGTATAAAGATAACTAAACAAGAAATTATATGATGAAAAAAAAATATTTGATAGTTATAGCGGATTATTATAAAGACATTACTAAGGGGCTTCTTGATAGTGCTCTAAAGTCAATTCCTAAATCTAATTTTATCAAAATCATTAAAGTACCTGGGGTATTCGAAATTCCTGTAACAATTTCAAAAAACATTAAAAGATTTGATGGTTTTTTAGCACTTGGATGTGTCATTAAAGGTGAAACACCACATTTTGATTTTATTTCACAAGCATCTACTAATGCAATAATGGATTTATCAATAAATAATAAAAAACCTGTAGGAAATGGAATAATAACTTGTCTTAATATGCGTCAAGCAAAAGCAAGAAAAAAAAAGGGTAGGGAAGCTGCAATAGCTGTAAATTCTATATTATCACAATAATGAAAACTCATTTTAGACCAAAAAACAATCCTAGAGTCATTATAATTCAAAAACTATATGGAAAATTTTTTAATGATGATGAAAATTTATCATTTCCAAAACATCAATTTAAAAAATTCATTAAAGATGTTGTGCTAGGAACTATTGAAAGAAATGATCTAATTAAAGATGAACTAGAAACTAAATTGGGAAATGAATTTTCTTTTAATAATTTAGATAGAGTGTTTCAAATTATTTTAACTGCTGCCACATATGAATTTATGTATAAACCAAATCTTTCAATTAATATAATTATCAAAGAGTATCTAAATTCATCAAATTTTTTTTTAGAAAATTCTCAAACTAAATATCTCAATGCCCTATTAGATAACTTAGGTAAAAAGTTAAGATCCAAAAATGGATGAATTTGATTTAATTGGAAATTATTTTAGAAGATTAACAAAAAATAATAGATCTGCTCTAAATTTGAATGATGATGTATTTTTTGATAAAAAGAGAGAATTAGTAATATCCGTCGACAGCTATAATGAAGGGATACATTTTCCTAACTTTGATAATCCATCTTTAGTTATTAAAAAGATATTAAGATCATCAATATCTGACTTAGTTTGTAAAGGTGTTAAACCAAAATATTATTTCATAGCTGGTTCTGGAAATAAAAAATTTTTTTCAAAAAAAAAATTAAAACAGATCTATAATTCACTTAAGGAAGAACAAATGAAATATGATATTCATCTATGTGGTGGCGATACAACTTTTTCAAAAAAATTAAATTTTTCTATAACAGTTGTAGGCTTTTCGAAAAAAATTATTTTTAGAAATAAAACAAAAATTAATGATGATATTTATGTTACTGGAAATCTTGGTGATAGTTATATTGGACTTAAAATTTTAAAAAAAAAAATGAATGTTAAAAAAAAAGAATCTGATTATTTTATAAATGAATATTTTAAGCCGGAAATTCCAATTCAATTAACAGATAAACTATTAGACTTTTCTAATTCCTCAATAGATGTTTCTGATGGCTTATTTGCTGATTTAGATAAATTAATTAATAGGCAAAATAAAAATTATAAAGTTTATTTAGAAAAA
>CACLGJ010000031.1 GCA_902606445.1 uncultured Pelagibacteraceae bacterium | reverse complement strand
TGATCCTGTTTCTTTATAATGCTCATTAATTAAATTTTTTAAGGATTGTTTCCAATAATCTGTTTCTACATTTTGCCAGACAACCGAATCTGGATTGACTTTTTTTTCAAATTGTTGATTTTTATCATAAATAAATGCCATACCACCAGTCATCCCAGCTGCAAAATTATCACCTACGTTGCCTAGAATAACTACTGTACCGCCTGTCATATATTCACATCCATTAGAATCACATCCTTCTATAACTGTTGTTGCTCCTGAGTTTCTTACAGCGAATCTATCTCCTGCTAAACCTGCTGCAAAAAGTTTTCCTGAAGTGGCTCCATATAGAACTGTGTTACCTATAATAGTATTTTCATTTGAGATTAAATTACTTTCATCTGATAATTTTATTGATATCGTTGCGCCAGACAGACCTTTTCCGACATAATCATTAGCATCTCCTTTGAGTACAAGCTTTAATCCCTTTGTCGAAAAAGCACCAAAAGATTGACCGGCTGATCCCTTAAAATTCAAAGTTAAAAAATTTTCTTCCAATTTTTCATAACCATATTTTTTATAAAGATGATGGGAAATTCTAGTTCCTACAGCTCTATTAGTATTTTTTATTGAATATTCTTTTTCAATTTTATGAGATTTATCTAATGCTCTCTCTATTTCTGGCCAGATTTCTTGGTCTAAAGTATTAGGAACTTTATTAATTTCTGATTTTTCACAATACCTTTTATTGTCTCCTGGATCTGCTTGAACAAACAATGGATTTAAATCTAAATCATCTAGATTTGGGGAAGCTTTATTAACCTGCATTAATAAATCTGTTCTTCCAATTATTTCATTAAGTGATTTAAAACCAAGTTCAGCTAATATTTCTCTAACTTCAGAAGCAATAAAAGAAAATAGATTAACTACTTTATCAGGCGTACCTGTAAATTTTTCTCTCAATTTTTCATCTTGAGTACACACTCCAACTGGACACGTATTTGAATGACATTGTCTTACCATTATACAACCCATTGCTACTAAAGCTGTTGTTGCAACTCCATATTCTTCAGCACCCATCATTGCGGCAATTATAACATCTCTTCCCGTTTTGATTCCACCATCTGTCCGCAAAGTAACTTTATGTCTAAGATTATTTAAGGTTAAGACCTGATTTGCCTCTGTAAGACCCATCTCCCAAGGTATACCAACATATTTAACACTTGTTTGTGGTGTAGCTCCGGTCCCTCCATTATGGCCAGAAATCAATATTATATCAGCCTCTGCTTTAGCTACTCCTGCCGCTATTGTTCCAACTCCAGATGATGCAACTAATTTGACTCCTATTCTAGCTTTTGGATTAATTTGTTTTAAATCATAAATCAATTGAGCTAAATCTTCTATGGAATAGATATCATGATGAGGAGGTGGGGATATCAAAGTTACCCCGGGTGTTGAATGTCTTAATTTTGCAATTTCATCTGTTACTTTAAAACCTGGTAGTTGACCTCCTTCTCCAGGTTTTGCACCTTGAGCAATTTTTATCTCAATTTCATTACAATTATTTAAGTAATTAATCGTAACTCCAAATCTTGCGGAGGCAATTTGTTTGACTCTTGAATTTGCACTGTCACCACTTTCCAAAACTTTAAATCTTTTTTCATCTTCTCCACCTTCTCCACTACAAGATGCACCTCTAATTCTGTTCATACCAATTGCTAACGTTTCGTGGGCTTCTTTAGATAGTGCCCCATGAGACATACTTCCACTTCCAAACCTTTTTAAAATATTTTGAATTGGTTCAACCTCGCTTAAATCTATTGATGGGCCTAATTTTTTTTTTCTAAAATCTATTAAATCTCTCAAATTTATGGGAGGTAAATTATAAATACCTTCTGCGTATTTCTTATACGCTTCATAAGAGTTCGACCCAACCGCACTTTGTAGTAGATGGATCAATTTTCCTTGATATTGATGAGTTTCTCCGTTTTTTCTATATCTGTAAATTCCACCTATTGGAAGGACTGTTTCTGAACTTTCAAAAGCTTCTTTATGAATTTCTCTAATCTTTTTTTCTATTCCAATTAAACCAATTCCAGAAATTTTCGAAGTTACTCCAGGAAAATAATCGTTAACTATTGATCTACTCAATCCTACAGTTTCAAAATTGCACCCGCCTCTGTACGAACTTAACACCGATATACCCATCTTTGACATAATTTTCAGAAGACCAGCATTAACTGACTTGATATATCTATCTACACAATCATCAAAACTAAATTGACCAAATAATCTTTTTATATATCTCTGATATAAACTATCAAAAGCTAAATAGGGATTAACCGTTGTAGCACCAACTCCTATGAGTGTAGCAAATGAATGTGTATCCATAGCTTCTCCAGATTGAACGTTTATAGAGACATATCCTCTTAATTTTTTATTAATTAAAAAAGTGTTTATAGATCCAACACATAAAAGCATCGGTATTGGTAGTTTTTGATCAGATATTTGTTTATCGCTAAGAACTAATTGTGTTACTCCTTGTCTTACAGCTATCTCTGCCTCTTTTTGAATTCTATCAATTGCATTTGATAAATTTTCATCTTTTGAAAAACAACAATCTATCATTACAGAATTTTTTCCAAAAAAATTAATAAATTTTTCAAATTGTGAATTAGAAAGGATAGGACTATTTAAAACATATATATTTTCTTTCGTTAAAGTATCAAAATCTAAAATATTACCTAAATTTCCAAAACGAGTCTTGAGGCTCATCACTTTATTTTCTCTGAGAGAATCGATAGGTGGGTTAGTTACCTGGCTAAAGTTTTGTCTAAAAAAATGATAAAGTGGTCTATATTTGTCAGATAGAACTGCAAGTGGAGTATCATCTCCCATTGAGCCTGTTGCTTCTTTCGCATCCTCTGCCATTGGGTGTAATATAAGCTCTAAATCCTCTAGACTTATTCCAAAGGCATACTGTCTTCTTCTAAGAGCTTCTCCTTCGAAAATATTTTTTTCATTCGAGATTGTTAATTTTTCATCTAGATCTACTATTTGAGAATTAAAATGTTTGAATTCCTTTGCTAAATAATCTTTTATTTGAGTATTTGAAAAAAATTTACCTTTTTCAATTCTCACACCTAAAATCTCTCCTGGCCCTAATCTACCTTTAGATAAAATTTTTTTTTCATTTAATTCAATCATGCCAGTTTCAGATCCTGCAAATAACATTTTATCTTTTGTAATTGCATATCTTAAAGGTCTTAAACCATTTCTATCATTCGCAGCTATGACCCATTCATTATCAGTTGCTGCAATTGCTGCAGGTCCATCCCATGGTTCCATTGTGCTGTTTAAAAAATTAAATAATTGTTGATGGCTTTTTGGTAACGTTTTATTTTTTTTTGACCAAGCATCTGGTACTAACATTAATTTTGCCAATGGTGCTGGTTGTCCTGATTTATTCAAAAGTTCAAATACATTATCGAGGGCTGCGGAATCTGATACTCCTTTTTGTATAACAGGTTTTAAATTTTCAACATTATCGAATAAAGGACTACTCATTTCTTGTTCATGAACTTTCATCCAATTTTTATTGCCCTTATATGTATTGATTTCACCATTATGAGCAATTGCTCTAAATGGCTGAGCTAAACTCCAACTAGGAGCAGTATTAGTTGAGAACCT
>CACLGJ010000030.1 GCA_902606445.1 uncultured Pelagibacteraceae bacterium | reverse complement strand
GCAAGAACAACTCCTTCTGCTATAGTTGGCGTAATTATGTTGTCCGAGTCTGTATTAGGCCCCATATGGGCTTTTTTATTTGTGAGTGAAAGACCATCATTTTTTGGAATAATAGGAGGGGCCATCATTCTGTTTGCAGTTTTATTACAGTTTTATTCACTTTTAATAAAGAATAAAAAAAGTGTTTCTAATTGACATTCGTTCTTACTTATAAGATTATTGATTTACGGGAGAGACTACATATTATTGTAGCGCCGAAGGAGCAACTACCCAGGAATCTCTCAGGCAAAATGGACCGTAGCATATTAACTCTGGAAAGAGATTAAATTCTCGCCGAAGGAGCAAAACTCTCAGGCAAATATACAGATGGGTACAAAGAGTTAATATGGAAATAAAGAAAACATCTTTAAATAAACTTCATCAAATTAACAACGCTAAGTTTGTTGAATTTGCTGGCTATGAAATGCCTATTCAGTATAGCAAAGGTATTATTGAAGAACATAAATTTACAAGATCGCACTCTGGAATATTTGACGTATCTCACATGGGCCAGTTATTTATATATGGTAACGAAAGTTTAACAGAGGAATTAGAAAAAATCTTTCCACTAGATTTAAAAAATCTTAAACAAAACAGCTCAAAGTACAGTTTTTTAATGAATGAGGATGCTGGAATCTACGATGATCTAATTATTACTAAAATTGAAGAAGGCTTTTTAATTATACTTAATGCTGCATGTAAAGATAAAGATTTTGAGATTTTATCAAATTTATTAGGTTCTAAATTTAAAATGAATTTAGATAACAAAAGATCGTTGATAGCAATACAAGGACCTAAGTCTGTTGAAATTTTAAACTCAATTTTAAATGGAATAGATCAACTAAATTTTATGACAGGAAATTGGTTTGATTCTGATAATCAAAAATTATTTGTAACAAGATCTGGTTATACAGGAGAAGATGGATTTGAAATTTCAATTTCTAACGATAAAGCTGAAAAATTTGTAGAAAATTTAATGGAAAAGGGAGCCCAACTTATAGGACTTGGGGCAAGAGATACCTTGAGATTAGAAGCTGGATTATGTTTATATGGCCACGAATTAAATATTAATAAAACACCAGTTGAGGCAAATCTTAGATGGGCAATCTCAAAATCTAGATTATCAGATGGAGGTTTTATTGGATCAAAAAAAATTATGAACCAAATGCGAGATGGATCGAACCAAATAAGAGTAGGGATTAAACCTGAAGGTAAACTGATTGCTAGAGAAAAAACAAAAATATTTGACGATAAAGATACACATATTGGTGAGGTAACTAGTGGAACGTTTGGACCAAGTGTGAACGGTCCTATAGCGATGGGTTATGTTGATAAAAAGTTTTCAAAAGTCGATACTAAAATTTTGCTTGAGGTAAGAGGAAAAAAACATCCAGCAAATATTTGTGCATTACCATTTTATAAAAAAAATTACGTGAAAGGATTAAATTAATGAGCGAGGTAAAATTTTCAAAAGAACATGAGTGGATTACTTTAGAAGGAGAGGTAGCTACAATAGGAATTACAAAACACGCAACAGAAATGCTTGGTGATATAGTTTTTGCAGAACTTCCCGAAAAAGGATCTAATGTTGAAAAAGATGGTACTGCAGGGGTAGTAGAATCTACAAAAGCAGCTAGTGATGTTTATACTCCAGTAAGTGGAGAGGTAGTAGATACTAATCAAGCAATTATAGATGATCCTTCTAAAATTAATGAAGATCCAGAAGGTTCAGCATGGTTTTTCAAACTTAAAATGAAAGATCAGTCTGAAATGGATAGTCTTATGAATAAAGAAGAATACGATAAATTTGCAAAGGAGAACGCTAGTTAATGTTACACAATTCTCAAAAAGATTTTTTAAAAAGACACATCGGACCTTCAGATGAAGATCAAAATAAAATGCTTAAGGAACTTAATTATAAATCACTAGATGATTTAATCAAAAGTACAGTTCCAGAAAAGATTCAATTGAAAGATAAATTAAATATTGGCGAGTCAAATTCAGAATATGAAGCCTTAAGAAAATTAAAAGCTATTTCAAAAAAAAATCAAATTTATTCCAATTTTATTGGAATGGGATACTATGGAACTTTCACACCATATGTAATTCTAAGAAATATTTTAGAAAACCCAGGTTGGTACACTTCTTATACACCTTATCAGCCCGAGGTGGCTCAAGGAAGATTGGAAATGCTGCTTAATTTTCAACAAATGATAGTTGATTTTACTGGAATGGATATCGCAAATGCATCTTTATTAGATGAAGGAACAGCGGCTGCAGAAGCTATGGGATTAAGTCATAGATTAAATAAAAAGGATAGTAATCTAGTTTTTGTTTCAGAAAATTGTCATCCACAAACAATTGATGTAATTCAAACAAGAGCGGAACCAATGGGATTAAAGGTACTTGTTGGTGATGAAGAGAAAGTACTGGATCAAATAAAGGAGGATTTGGTTTGTGGCATATTGCAATATCCAGGAACATTAGGTGATATAAAAGATCCTAGTGAAGCAATAAGTAAAATTCATAAAAAAAATGGTAAAGCAATATTAGCTTGTGATTTATTAGCTCTTGCAAAGTTAAAAACACCAAGAGAATTAGGTGCAGATATTGCTGTAGGAAGTTCTCAAAGATTTGGAATTCCAATGGGTTATGGTGGACCTCATGCAGCATTTTTTGCGACTAAAGACGAATATAAAAGATCTATGCCAGGAAGAATTGTAGGAGTCTCTGTTGATAGACATGGAAACAAAGCATATAGATTGTCATTACAAACTAGGGAACAGCACATAAGAAGAGACAAAGCCACAAGTAATATTTGTACCGCCCAAGCTTTATTGGCAATCGTGTCAGCAGCATATGCTATTTATCACGGCCCAGAAGGTATCAAAACTATTGCGGAGAGAGTTTCACAATTAACTAAAAACTTTGCAGATAAATTGAAACAATCAGGATATGAGATTTATTCAGATCATTTTTTTGATACAGTTACAATTGCCACTAAAGACAAAACTGATCAAATCTATAAAAATGCCTTAGATCAAAAAGTAAATATCAGAAAAGTAAATTCTGAAATGTTAGCAGTTTCATTCGATGAAAAGAAAAATGTTTATAGAGTAAATCAATTATTAAAAATTTTTAATGCAGCCGAATCAATTAAAAAAGAGGATCCAACAGTAAGTTTACCTAATTTACCAAAAAATTTATTAAGAACTTCAAAATATTTAGAACACCCTGTTTTTAATTCATATCATTCTGAAACTGAGATGCTTAGATATTTAAAAAAATTAGAAGATAAAGACATAGCTCTTAACAGAACTATGATTGCACTTGGGTCATGCACTATGAAATTAAATGCTACTGCAGAAATGATACCTATTTCATGGAGAGAATTAGCGGAGCCCCATCCATTTGTGCCTATTGAGCAGATGGAAGGCTATAGAGATTTATTCACAGATCTTAAAAATTGGCTTAGATCAATTACTGGTTTTTCTGGAGTTTCACTTCAACCAAACGCAGGTGCTCAAGGAGAGTATGCAGGATTAATGGTCATTAGAAAGTATCATTTAGATAGAGGTGAGGAAAATAGAAAAATATGTTTAATACCAAGCTCAGCACATGGAACAAATCCTGCTAGTGCACAAATGGTTGGAATGAAAGTTGTCGTTGTTGATTGTGACAAAGAGGGC
>CACLGJ010000029.1 GCA_902606445.1 uncultured Pelagibacteraceae bacterium | reverse complement strand
AGATTGGTAAACAAATTGTGAAAGCTACTCGTTTAGCCTTACGAGATATTAATTCTGATAAAATAGAAATATTTCCAAAAGATACACTTTCAGATCCAAATGAAACTTTGAAGTCTGCAAATGAATTAAAAAAACTTGGAATAAATTTAATCATTGGTCCAGTTTTTTACAAAAACTTAATTTATCTTGATGAAATTAAAGATTTAACATTTCTTTCATTTACAAATAAAACACTTGATCTGCCTCAAAATGTAATCAGCACAGGAATAAATTCAACATCACAATTAAGGACTATAAAAAAATTCATAAAACAAAATGAAATAAAAAAAACAATATTTCTTACACCTAATCAAAATTATGATTTAGAAGTCAAAAAAGGAATAAAAGAGTCTAAAATAAAAAGTTTTAAACAATTTTTCTATGATATTGAACCCACAAAGCTTACCAAACAAATCGAAGAAATCACTAATTATGAAATTCGCAAACAAAATCTAATTGATGAAATAACAAGACTAGAAAATTCAGATGATCCAAATAAAGAGAGTAAAATTAAGAATCTTGAAAAGAGATATACAATCGGAAATGTAAATTTTGACTCAATTATAATTGCTGATTTTGATGAAAGTTTAAAAAGTGTAATTACTTCTTTGCTTTACACAGATGTTTCACCAAAAGATAAATATTTCATAACCTTCAATCAATGGTTTGATGAGAGTCTGTTGGTAGAATCTGCCTCCCAACCAATATATTATCCCTCAATCAATAGAAATAATTTAGAAAATTTTGAAAAAAAATTTTTTGACCAATTTAATGAAAATCCCAATCATTTATCTTTGTTAAGTTATGATTTAGTTGGTTTAATTTTTTATTTATCTTTAAAAAATAATATTTCTGATATTGGAAAAACATTTAAAGCAAAAAATTCCTTCAAAGGAAAAATTGGAATTTTTGAAATAGAAAATAATAAGATTCATCACGAGTTAAATTTTTATAAAATTGATGAAGGAAAAGTTAAAGAAATTTTTTAATCTTTTTATAAGCTTTAAATCTATGATCTATTTTATATTTTTCCTTTGGAGAAATTTCTCCAAAAGTAAGTTTTTTTTCTCTTGGAATAAAAATCGGATCATATCCAAATCCATTATTACCTCTAGGCTCTTTTGAAATAGTTCCCTCAATTTTTCCTCTAACGCAAGCTATTTTCTTTTCTAAAAAGTAAATTGATAGAGAACAAATAAATCTTGCTTTTATTTTTTTTCTTGTCCAATTTTTATCCTTTTTATTTAATTCTCTATAAACTTTTTTAATAGCTTTCTTAAAATCTGAATTTCTTCCACCCCACCTAGCAGAATAAATGCCTGGTGCCTTATCTAAAACATCTATTTCTAAACCCGAGTCATCTGCAATACATGGTAAGTTTGTTTTTTTAGAATAATATTTTGATTTGATAATTGAATTGGCCTCAAATGTTTTTCCATTTTCTTTAGGACTTTTAATTTTAAATTTTGAAGTAGAGTAAATTTTGATACGTTTCGGTAATAATGCCTTTATTTCTCTCAATTTTCCTTTGTTATTAGTGCCTATTAGGAGATGAGAAATTTTTTTCATTAAAGTCTAGCAATTTATAAAATTCTTACCATATAAGCGCTAATGGATAAAGAACAACAACAAAAACCTTTAAATGAAGAAGGCACAAATAAAAATTTAGAGGATAAATCACCTGAAGATTTAGAAACTAAAACTGATACTGAAGCTAAAGAAAAAAATCAGGAAAAAGAAATTTTACCTGAAGATAAAATAAAAGAATTAGAAGATAAATTGGCAAGAACCTTTGCTGAAATGGAAAATCAAAGAAGACGTTTTGAAAAGGAAAAAGAAGATGCGTTTGAATATGGCGGAACATCATTTGCAAAAGAAGCTTTAAATTTAATAGATAATTTGGAAAGATCCAAACAAGTTTTAAAAAATGATGATAAATTGAAAGATTCAGATGCCCTAAATAAAACTTTGGAACACTTAGATATAATTAATAAAGATTTGATATCAATTTTTGGTAAAAATGATATTAAGCCAATCGATTGTTTGAATAAAAAACTTGACCCTAATTTTCACCAAGCGATGATGGAAATTGAGGATGATAAAAATGAACCTGGTACCATAGTTCAGGAAATTCAGAAAGGTTTTACAATTAAAAATAGATTATTAAGACCATCTTTGGTTTGTGTATCAAAGAAAAAAGAAGTTAAAAATAAAGAAATTACTGAAAACAAGGAAAATAAAGAGAATAATTAATGTCTAGATCAACTTGTAGAATTAGATTTAACCCCTATATGAAGAGAGAGAGAATATAGCATTATGAGCAAAATAATTGGAATTGACCTTGGAACTACAAATTCGTGTGTGGCTATCATGGAAGGAAGCCAACCAAAAGTACTTGAAAACACTGAAGGTGCAAGAACAACTCCTTCTGTAGTCGCTTTTACTGATGAAAGTGAAAAATTAATTGGTCAACCAGCTAAAAGACAAGCAGTAACAAATCCTGAGAATACTATTTTTGCTGTTAAAAGATTAATTGGAAGAAATTTTAACGATACAACAGTTAAAAAAGATATTGAAGCAGCACCATTCAAGATAATCAATTCAGAAAAAGGTGATGCGTGGATTGAATCCAAAGGAGAAAAATATTCTCCATCACAAATTTCTGCATTCATTCTACAAAAAATGAAAGAGACTGCTGAAAAATATTTAGGTCAAACTGTATCAAAAGCTGTGATAACAGTTCCAGCATATTTCAATGATGCACAAAGACAAGCTACAAAAGATGCTGGTAAAATTGCTGGTCTAGAAGTTCTAAGAATTATAAATGAACCAACTGCAGCTTCATTAGCTTATGGTTTAGACAAAAAACAAAGTAAGAAAATTGCCGTATATGACTTAGGTGGTGGAACATTCGATGTTTCAATACTTGAACTTGGTGATGGAGTTTTTGAAGTTAAGTCAACTAATGGAGATACTTTTTTAGGTGGTGAAGATTTTGATAATGCAATTGTCGAGTATTTAATCTCCGAATTCAAAAAAGATAATGGTATTGATTTAAAATCTGATAAATTAGCTCTACAAAGATTAAAAGAAGCAGCTGAAAAAGCTAAAATTGAGCTATCATCTGCTGAACAAACAGATATTAATTTACCATTTATTACTGCAGATAAAACTGGCCCAAAGCATATAAATATTAAATTGACTAGAGCAAAACTTGAAGCTTTAGTTGAGGATTTAATAGCTAAAACTATGCCTCCATGCAAAACTGCTCTTACAGATGCCGGAATAACTGCAAATGAGGTCGATGAAATTGTAATGGTCGGTGGTATGACTAGAATGCCTAAAGTAATTGAAGAAGTTAAAAATTTCTTTGGTAAGGAACCAAACAAAAGTGTTAACCCAGATGAAGTTGTTGCAATGGGTGCAGCAATACAAGCAGGTGTTTTACAAGGTGATGTAAAAGATGTACTTCTTCTTGATGTTACGCCTTTATCATTAGGAATCGAAACACTTGGTGGAGTTTCTACAAAGCTAATAGAAAAGAATACAACAATTCCCACAAAAAAAAGTCAAGTATTCTCTACTGCGGAAGATAATCAACCAGCTGTATCTATCAGAGTTCTTCAAGGTGAAAGAGAAATGGCAGCTGATAATAAAATATTAGGCAATTTTGAGTTAGTTGGTATTGCTCCTGCTGCAAGAGGGGTGCCTCAAATTGAAGTTACATTTGATATAGATGCTAACGGTATTGTAAATGTTTCAGCAAAGGATAAGGGAAC
>CACLGJ010000028.1 GCA_902606445.1 uncultured Pelagibacteraceae bacterium | reverse complement strand
AAATCAATAGCTTTGATTAAATTTTCAGTTCCCAAAACATTAATATTGAAAGCTTTTTTTTTATTTTTATTTGATTTCTTTGCTGAGGTGTAAGCGGCAAAATGAAAAATATATTCAATGTCTTTATTTTGAAAAAGCCAATTTTCAATATTTTTTCTTTTAACTATATTTTTTTGAAATAAAGAGTAACCAATTTTTTTTTTCTTAAGTTGTTTAATTAATAAATTGCCTAGAAGACCTGATCCACCTGTAATTCCAATTTTTTTCAATGCAATAATTATTAACTTAAACTATAATCAACAGATAAATTATGATTAGAAAAAAAGCAATTATTTTTGGTGTTACAGGTCAAGATGGCTATTATTTAACAAAACTTCTTCTAAAAAAAAATTATATAGTTCATGGTATTAAAAGGCGCTCATCTTCAGTTCCTACAAATAGAATTTCGTCTTTTTTGAACCAAAAAAACTTTAAAATTCACTATGGAGATTTAACTGACACGTCATCGATATATAATATTATTAAAATAGTTAAACCAGACGAAATATATAATCTAGCTGCACAATCACATGTCGGTGTTTCTTTTTATACCCCAATTTTTACAGCCAACGTTAATGCGATTGGTGTGCTTGCTATCTTGGAAGCAATAAGAACTATAAAAAAAGAGATAAAATTTTATCAAGCTGGAACTTCTGAAATGTTTGGAAAGACAAAAGAAAAATTTCAATCTGAGAAGACTGTCTTCAATCCACAAAGCCCCTATGGAGCTGCTAAAGTTTTTGCTCACCAGATAACGCAAAATTATAGAGATGCATATAAAATTTTTGCATCAAATGGTATTCTCTTTAATCATGAAAGTCATTTAAGAGGTGACAACTTTGTTACGAAAAAAATTGTAAGCTCTTTAACTAGAATTAAAAATGGAAAACAAAAAAAATTAGTTTTAGGTAATTTATATTCTAAACGTGATTGGGGTCATGCTGCTGATTATGTTGAAGCAATATATAAAATTTTACAACAAAAAAAACCTGATGATTTTGTTATTGCGACTGGCAGAGATTGCACAATAAAAGAATTTGTAAACAAAACTGCAAAAATTATTAATTTAGGAATTAAATGGAGAGGAAATGGTTTAAATGAAATAGCGACTGATAAAAATGGTAAAACTATAATATCAATTGATAAAAAATATTTTAGACCTTTGGAAGTAGATTATTTAAAAGGTAATGCTGCTAAAGCTAAAAAGATTCTTAAATGGAAGTCTAAAATTTCTTTAGAGGATTTAATAAAAGAAATGGTTCAAAACGAACCAAAATAATTATTTTTTATGAATTATTTTTTTAACATATTCATCTAAATTCTTTTTACCAAAATATCTATAAACTTTGTTTGAAAGATTCATTTTAGTTAATGCCGATGAGTATCTTTCCCCTGGTCTTTTTTTTAAAAAATTAATTTTTGATTTAAACATTTTTGCTACTTCTAAAATTGAAAAACTTTTTTTATTTGATATAGAATAATGTCTTGATAGATTTTTTTTCCAAGCTAGATAACAAATTTCTACTGTATCTTCTATATGAGTAAACCTCCTAGACTGTGTGCCTGGTAATACGACTGGTAAAGGTTTTTTATTCTTATATGCTTCTTCAAAAATACCTATTACTGTTGCCATTTTTCCTTTGGAAATTTGACCTGGTCCATAAACATTATAAAAATAAATTACTTCATATTTAAAATTAAACCACTTTTTCAAGTTTTCTAATAATTCTAAATTTTTAGCTTTTGTAAATGCATATGGAGATAAATTTTTATCATTTCCTCCGTTTCCTAAAGTGGCAGAGGTTGCTGAATAGATTAATTTAATCTTATTAACCAAACAAAAATTAAAAACAGAATTTGTTCCTATGGTATTTGCATCTAAGCATTTATCCATATTTATAAAACTTTGATATATTCTTGCAAACTCACCGAAATGAAATACTGAGTGAATTTTTTTTGGATTTTTAATTAATGAACTAATATTTTTTGTTTCACCCTTTAAATATTTTATTCTTTTGTTCTTAATATGATTTCTTTTTGAACCAGCAGAATAATTATCTAAACTGATTATGTTAAATTTTGACTTTTGAAGAAATAAATTTATTAAATTAGAGCCAACAAAACCAGCACCCCCTGTAATTAGAATACTTTTTTTATTTTTCATTAATTTTAAATTTTAGGATTTTGTACCTAATTATTAGTTTCTTATTTTTTTATTATTTATGTTATAGAAGTATTGTTTAGATGAAAATAAAAAAACTTAAACCCTTATTAATAAATATTTTTAAAAAACATGATTTAAATAATAAACATGCAGAAATTTCTGCTGATGCACTTATAAATGCAGAGTTAGTTGGGGCTTACGGTCACGGCCTATCAAGACTTAAAATGTACTGTGATCGAATAAAAAAAAAAGTAATCAACCCTAAGCCAAAAATAAAAATTAAGAAAATTTCACATTCAATAACTCACATTGATGCAAATAACAGCATTGGATTTGTTGCAGCTGATATTGGGATAAAAAAAGCAATAGATAATGCAAAAAAAACTGGAATTGGTTTAGTGGCAGTAAAAAATAGTGGGCATTATGGATTGTCTGGCTATTACGCAGAACAAGCTGTAAAAAAAAATTTAATCACAATGATTTATACAAATGCACCACCTGCAGTTGCCCCACATGGAGCATTAAAAAGTTTATTTGGAACAAACCCAATTTGTTTTGGGACTCCTACAGGATCTAAAATACCTTTTATCTTAGATACATCTATTTCAATGATTAATAGAGGTAAAATAAGAGTAGCTGCAAGAAATAATCAAAAAATACCTGAAGGTGTTGCTTTAGATAAATTTGGAAAACCTACGACAAATGCAAAAAAAGCTCTTCAAGGTATTCAGTTACCACTGGCTAGTTTTAGAGGATCAGGTTTAGCTTGGATGGTAGACATCTTAAGCGGGGTATTAACTGGTGGTAATCACGCAGGAAGAGTTAAAGACCCTTTTGAAGATTTTTCTGGCCCTCAAAATATTGGTCACTTATTTATCACATTTAAAACAACTTTATTTGTGAAAAATTATAATAAACGAATAAAAGATAACATTAAAACTATTAAAAAATTACCTAAAATTAAAGGAATAAAAGAAATAATGTATCCTGGTCAAAATAAATATAAAAGGTTTAAAGTGAATTCAAAAAAAGAAATAAAAATATCTGAAATAATTAAAAAAGATTTAGAGAATTTAAAAAAATAAAAAATGCTTTCAAGTAAAGAAATTATTGTTCCTAATAATTTATTAAATGTAGCACATAAAAAAAAAAGAGTAAAAGCAGGTATTGTAAATGCAGGAAAACCTTTGCCAATGTTATCGGTCCAAGATGCAGTGAATGAGAATTTAATTGAACCAATTTTTATTGGTGATGAAAAAGAAATTCGTAAATGTGCAGAAGGTTTAAAATGGGATATCTCCAAATTCGAAATTATTAATGAACCTGTAGAAAATAATACCGCTTCTATCGCAGCTAGACTTGCAAGTGAAGACAAAATACGAATTATAGTCAAAGGTCATATTCATACTGATGTTTTGATGAAAGAAGTTTTAAAAAGAGAATATGATTTATTAGGAAAAACTCGTTTAAGTCATATTTGGCATATGACAATTGGTAAAGAGGACAAGCCTTTAATTATAACAGATGGCGCATTAAATGTTTTGCCTAACGTGAAAACAAAAATGCATATTTTAAAAAATGTTATCAACTTTTCAAATAGAATTGGCATCGAAAGACCTAAAGTAGCTATTCTTTCAGCAACTGAAGAAGTTTTAGATAGTGTTCCAAGTTCAAAAGATGCCGATG
>CACLGJ010000027.1 GCA_902606445.1 uncultured Pelagibacteraceae bacterium | reverse complement strand
AAGAAGAAATGGGATTAAGGTTAAATTATATTTTTTTGATAATTTCGGATAAATATCATCAAACTCTTTTTTATATTTTTTTCCATGAGTGTTTGGTGCGACCATCCCAGCTAAAATAATTTTAATTTTTTTATTGTTAGCAATATTTATTATTTGTTCTAAATTTTTTTTTGTTTCGTCTGGCTGAATTCCCCTGAGCATATCATTAGCTCCTAATCCTAAAATGATTAAATCTATTCCTGGTTCTGATAAGCTCCAATCAGCTCTATTCAATCCACCTGATGTCGTGCTTCCAGAAACACTTCCATTAATAACTTTAATATTTAAACCAGCTTTCTTAAGATTATTTTCTAAAACTATTGGTAAATGATGTTCTTTAGGTAATCCATATCCAGCCATCAAACTATCACCGAATAAAACTACCTTTTCTATTGCACTTGCGTTTATGTGCACTAGAAAGATTATCAAAATTTTTATAAATATAGTTTTACTCATGAGTACTCTTCTTAAATTAAAAAAAATAAATCTCAAATACCAAACTGGTAAAGATAATATCAATGTTTTAAAGAATATTGATTTAAATATTAAGAAAAAAGAGACTGTTTCTGTTGTTGGGGAAAGTGGCTCAGGGAAAACAAGTTTAATCATGTTAATTGGGGGGTTGGAGAAACCTAACTCTGGTAAAATAATTTTCCAAGATCAGGAAATTACAGGCCTTAGTGAAGATGAGGTATCTGAGATAAGAAAGAAAAATATTGGAATAATTTTTCAGTCGTTTTATTTAATTCCTAATTACACAGCGGTTGAAAATGTTGCGCTTACACTTGAGCTCAATAATTTTAAAAATCCAGAAAAAGAAGCAAAGATTTTATTAGATCGTTTTGGTTTGAAGCATCGTTTTAATAATCTACCAAGTCAATTATCAGGTGGTGAACAACAAAGAGTTGCTATCGCTAGAGCAATTGCAATGAAACCAGAATTAATTTTAGCTGATGAGCCAACTGGAAACTTGGATACTGAAAATTCTATCATGATTGCAAATATTCTATTTAAGTATGTAAAAGAAGAAGGCTCTTCTTTAATCATGGTAACTCATGACACTAAACTTGCTGACAAAGCTAAAAGAAAAATAAAAATTAAAGATGGAAAAATTAAATAATCATTCAGAATTTAGTTTGATTTTAAAGTATGCTTTAAAAGACTTAAGCAGAAATTATCATAAAATATCTAGTATCATTGTTACGCTATTTATAAGTCTTTTTATCTTAAGTGCTATTTTCACAATTGAAGATAGTCTTAAAAAAGAACTAAATGATAATGCCAAAGCACTTTTGGGTGGAGATTTAGAGATCGATTACAATCGTAATCCAGGAAATTTAGAATTAGTTAATCAAATAAAAAAATTTGCAACTGTTTCTCAAATGATTGAGTTCAGTACTATGCTTTCAACAACAGGAAGAGAAAAAAATAAATCATTATTTACTAGAATTAAAACTGTGGATGAAAAATATCCTTTATATGGAAATGTTGTTTATGAGCCAATTGGTGCTTATGAAAGAATGCAAAAAGAACCTTACTCTATCCTTATCAATGAAAGTTTATCAAATACCCTTAATATAAAAATTAATGAAAAAGTAAAAGTTCAAGATCAAAACTTTACAGTAATTGGAATTATTAAATCAGTACCAGATGTTAGTGGATTTGTTGCATTTGGAGATTGGGCTTTAGCAGGAAAACAAACTTTAGAAATTTTAAAACTAAATGGAATTGGAAGCTTTTTAAACTATGAATACAAAGTAAAATTTAAGGAAAAAGATAAACCAGAAGAGATCGAACAACGAATTGAAGAAATTTTTAAAGATGATCAAAAAGTAAAGCTTAGATATCCTGAAAATTCTGCGAGTGGAATAAAGAGAATTATCAATAATTTTTCTCAATTTTTATCTCTTGTATCGATCAGTGCAATGTTAATTGCAGGTATTGGAATTGCAAATACTCTGCTTTCTTTTATCAATCAAAACAACATGTCTATTGCTGTAAGAAAGGCGGTTGGCTTTTATTCAGGCAATATTAAAACATTATATTACCTTCAGTTATTTATACTTTTATTCATCATCACTGTTGCTGCTTATGGATCGAGTTTTTTAATTGTACCAATAGTAGATAAATATCTATCTGATGGATTGGGATTGAATGTTTATCCGGTGTTTTCATTACTTAATTTTTTAAAAATATTTTTAGTTGGTTTGTTAGTTCTTGTAATTTTTTCTATTCCAACAATCAGCTCTATAGATCAAGTAAAAGCCTCTAATTTATTTAGAAACGTATTTCAAAACCTTCAATTTTATTATTCTAAAAGATCAGTTGTTCTAAGCTTTGTTTTATTATCTATCTTAATTTTATTATTCACCATTGGATCTGAACAACCTTCTTATAGCTTGGGTTACTTTGCTGCTTTTTTTGTTTGTTTAATTGTTTTTTTCTTACTTTCAAAATTAATCATTTTTTTTCTTAAGAAATTCAAATCAAGTCCAATAATTTCTTTAAAAGTTTCAATTAAAAATATTACTCAGACAAAAAGTATAACTCCTATAACAGTTATGTCTCTTGGCTTAGGGGTTACTTTGTTATTAACTTTAGCTTTAGTTGGTACAAATTTTCAAAGGGAAATTGCTAAATCTATTCCTGATATTGCACCTGATTATTTCTTTGTTGGTATTCAAAAAGGAGAAAGAGAGAAATTTGAACAAGGTATTTTAAATATGGATCCAGATGCATCTATTGAAATTGTACCAATGGTTTCATCAGGTATTGTAAAAATTAATGGTATTGATCCTAATACTTATATTAAGCCAGATAATGACAGTTACTGGGTTATTGGTAGTGAACGAAGATCCTCGTGGGTAGAAAATGTGCCTGAAGATAACTCAATTTTAGAAGGCGAATGGTGGGATTTATTAAATCCAGATCAACTTCAAATATCTTTAGATGCAAAAGTTGCTAAGGATTTTAACGTCCTGTTAGGTGATATCTTTACTTTAAATGTCTATGGACGTGAAATTGAAGGGAAAGTAGTAAATTTTAGAGAAGTTGATTATCGAGATTTAAGCATCAACTTTGCAATGTTATTTAACCCTCAATTTGCAAAAAATATTCCACATGAGTATTTGGCTACTGCAAAATTTAATTCAAATAAATTTGATGAAACTGAAATGCTTGAAATCATGCCAAGTTTATCAATGATTAAAATTGCAGATTATTTATCAAAAGTTACAGCTGTTTTAAATAAGGTATTTATTGCGGTTACAGTAATTTCAGCGATTACCATTGTTATAGGCTTAATCGTAATTTCAAGTGCAATTATGGTTCAGGGAAAAGTAAAAGAATATCAAAATTTGGTTTTCAAAATTTTAGGTTTTTCAAAAAAACAAATTATTTTTTCATCTTTAATTGAATTCATCATTGTCTTTAAATCTGTAATTTTAATTGCAGTATTCTTTGCTGTGATTGGTTCAAAATTTATTATGGAAAATATTTTTGAATTAGTGTGGATGTTTGACTTTAAGATTTTAATTTATTTAGGACTTTCAATTGGTTTTATTACCTTGGTTTTGATATTATTAACTAACTTAAAATATCTAAATCCTAAAGTTTATCCTCTAATAAGAAATCAATAATAAAAATTTTTTAATTTATAGATTAAACTCCCACACCGACAAGAAACCGACAGATTAGTCACAAATGGTCTACAACAAGTTACAAAGTTATAAATACGAGAATTACCTTTTAATAACCAAATCTTTTAAGTGTTGATTTAATTGACTTTTAACACTAAAAACTTCGTTAATACAAATGCCCTTGTAGCTCAGCTGGTAGAGCAATTGATTTGTAATCAATAGGTCCGCGGTTCGAATCCGTGCGGGGGCACCATCACTCAATTAAATCAACACTTTTTATTTTTTGCAAAATGGATTTTTAAAAAATTTTAATGTAGAAAATACCTAATGAGAACTTTTATTCTTTGTGGAGGTTTTGGAACTAGACTTGATTACGAGGGAACCTTAATTGCTAAACCTATGGTTAGAATTGGAAGGGATCCAATTTTAATTCATATTATTAATAATTACTGTGACCAAGGATTTAATGATTTTGTTTTTTGTCTTGGGCATAAATCAAATACAATTATCGATTATTTTTTAAAAGAGAATAAAAAAAATATCAAAATTATAATTAAAGAAAAAAAATTTATTAAATTTGAATTTAGAAATAAAAAAAAAAAATTTATTGGTAATTTAGTTTTTACAGGTCTCAATTCT
>CACLGJ010000026.1 GCA_902606445.1 uncultured Pelagibacteraceae bacterium | reverse complement strand
ATATCTATTGGTAGTGGACTTGAAGAAATAATAAATCAAAATTTACAAGCACCAAGTGTGATTGATTTGATAACTTCACCTACAATTTATATACCATTAATTGCCTTTTTCTGCTTATTAGCAATTTCAATTTTTTTTAGAAAAATATTTTATAATAATTAGTGGTGCTCCCACCCTGTACTGACCAGGGAACTAATCATTACCAATGACTTGTTATGCCATTTAACTACAGGAGCATAAGTAAACATTTGTATTTTATTGATAATAAAGCACTTTTTTCAAATTATTGCCTTAATTTTTTTATTAATATGCTTTATAAAAACTTTAGAATTTTTTTATGGGCATTCATTACGATTATAAATCTACAAAAAGTGCAAAGCTTATGGAAAAGCAAGCTAAGAGAGAAAAAAAGCTAGCTGAAAAAAAAGCAAAAAAATTAGCTAAAGAGGGTCCTAAAAAAGAAGAACCTAAAGCACCAACTCTAGATGCTTCTAAACCAATTACTTTAGACTTTTTAACAAATCCAGATAAAGAATGAACACTAAAGAAAAAAATGAGCGTTTGAGTTTGGCTCTGAGAAAAAATTTAAAAAAAAGAAAGCTTTTTCAAAAAAAAATTAAAAAGAAAAGCAAATAATGTCAGTACTTTCAGACAAATGGATTAGAAAAATGTCTAAAGAGGTGGAAATGATTTCTCCTTTTGAAGAAAAACAAATTAGAGGAGATAGTATATCTTATGGACTATCTTCCTTTGGCTACGATGCAAGGGTTTCAGACGAATTCAAGATATTTACTAATGTAAATTCTGAAATAGTTGATCCTAAAAATTTTAAACCAACTAATTTTGTTACAAAAAATGTTTCAGAATGTATTATTCCACCTAATTCATTTGTTTTAGCAAGGACGGTAGAAAAGTTTAAAATTCCAAATGATGTGCTAGTTATTTGTCTGGGAAAATCAACATACGCAAGATGTGGTATAATAGTTAATGTTACACCGCTAGAGCCAGGTTGGGAAGGGTATGTGACTTTAGAGTTTTCAAATACAACACCTTTACCTGCAAAAATTTATGCAAATGAAGGAGTTGCACAATTTATTTTCTTAAAAGGCAATGAAAAACCAGAAATAACTTATGCTGACAGGGACGGTAAATATATGGGACAAACTGGAGTAACATTACCTAAAGTTTAACATGCAAAAATTAGAAGTCTTTGGAGCTAATAAGCTCAAAGGACAAATAAAAATTTCAGGTTCAAAAAATGCTTCATTGCCTATACTCGCGGCAACACTATTATCGAATAAAAAAATTACTCTTAAAAATCTTCCAAAAGTCCGTGACATCGAGACAATGTTGTCATTACTAAAATCATTAGGTTCAAAAATAAAATTAAGTAAAAACGGAACTATAATAGAAAACTCTAATCAAAATAAAAAATTTGCTTCTTACAGCTTGGTAAAAACCATGAGGGCAGGAATTTTAGTTTTAGGTCCTTTATTATCAAAACATAAATCAGCTAAAGTATCTTTGCCTGGTGGATGTGCAATTGGAACAAGACCTGTAGATATTCATCTTAAGGCATTATCAAAACTGGGTGTAGAATATAAAATTGATCATGGATACGTAATTGCAAATGCACCTAAAGGATTAGAAGGGAATAAAATTAAATTTCCTAAAATTTCCGTTGGTGCAACAGAAAATTTAATTATCGCCGCAAGTTTTGCAAAAGGAACAACTATATTATCTAATTGTGCAATTGAACCTGAAATTAAGGATTTAGTAAATTTTTTAAATAAAATGGGATGTAATATTAAATGGATATCAAAAAGAAAAATTAAAATTTTTGGTGTTAAAAAAGTAAAAGAGATTTCTTATCCTGTGATGTTTGATCGAATAGAAGCAGGAACTTATTTAATAGCCGCTGCTGTTACTAAAGGCAATTTGAAAATTACTAATATTATTCCTGAAATTATTAAGACAGAAATCAATCTTCTCAAAAAGCTAGGCTCAAAAATAATTATCAAAAAAAATGAACTCCAAATTTTAGGAAATAAAAAAATAAAAAACACAAAAATAAAAACAGCTCCATATCCAGGTTTTCCAACTGATTTACAGGCACAAATAATGGTTTTATTATGTAAAGCAAATAAAAATTCAGTTATTAGAGAAGATATTTTTGAAAATAGATTTATGCACGTTGCTGAATTAAATAGGATGGGCGCAAAAATTTTAACAAATGGTAACAAAGCAATTGTAGAAGGGAATATTAATTTTGCTCCAGCAGAGTTAATGGCAACCGATTTAAGGGCTTCAGTTTCATTAATATTGGCAGCATTAACAGCAAAGGGAAAATCAATTATAAATAGGATTTATCATCTTGATAGAGGTTATGAAAATATTGAAAAAAAATTGAAAAAAGTTGGAGCAAAAATTAGAAGAATTAATTAATGGATAAAAAATATTTAGCGAAAATCATTGCCACGGATAACGAAGGTCTTCAAATGATATCAGCTTGTTGTGCAGGTGCAAAAGTCAAGGTCTCTGATATTAAATTTTTAAAGTCTAATAAGATATTTTTACTTTCAATTGAGAGAACAAAAAATGAGTCCAGTCAAGAAGACAAGAAAATTAATAGTATTTGCAAATTTGATTTTATAGACAAGGTAAAATCAAAAAATATCAATCAAAAAAATAAAGATTTAGATTTGGAACTGATCGGAATTGATTATCTTAAAAATAAAGATGATTATGAAATAAACTTGATATTTAATGATAATGCACATATTTCATTGAAGTCTGAGACAATAGAAGTAAGACTGGAAGATCAAAGTGAAATTAAATAATGGTTAAGGTTTTAAATATTAATAACAGAAGTTTTAATCGTGATTTAGATAAATTATTATCCATAAGAAAAAACAAAGTTCAGTCAAACTCAGTTTCGGTTTCTAATATTATTAAAGATGTAAAAAAAAATGGTGATAAAGCTTTATTAAAGTATGAAAAACGATTTAATAAAAATTCAACTATAGTTCCAAGTTTAAAACAGATTTCGAAATCAATCAAAAAGTTAGATAAAAAAGTAAAGAAAGCAATAGATACAGCTTATGAACGAATTTATAAATTCCACTCTTTACAAAAATTTAAGAATATTTCCTATTCTGATAAATTTAATAATAAACTTGAGTATAAATATTTACCAATCAACTCAATTGCAATATACGTTCCTGGTTCTACTGCATCTTACCCATCAACTGTTTTAATGAATGCTATTCCAGCAATTGTAGCTGGGGTGAAAAGAATAATCATGATTAATCCAGGTTTTAAAGGAAAACAAAATCCCGCAGTTTTATATGCCGCTAAGAAATGCAAAATAAAAGAAATTTATTCTATCGGTGGACCTTCAGCGATAGCAGCTGTTGCTTACGGGACTAACAAAATTAAATCTGTAAATAAAATTGTTGGGCCTGGTAATGTTTACGTTGCAGCAGCAAAAAAAGAAGTTTTTGGAGATGTGGGAATTGAAGGAATGACAGCAGGACCGTCAGAGGTAACAATTGTTTGTGATAAATTTTCAAATCCAGCTTGGGTAGCTAGTGATTTAATCGGTCAAGCAGAACACGATCCTTTAGCACAATGCATTTTAATTTCAAAAGATAAAAATTTAATCTCCAGAGTTAAATTGGAAATTTTCAAACAGCTTAAAGAAATTCCAAGACAATCAATTGCTAGAAAAAGTTTAATGAGCAATGGAATCTTGATACATGTTGGTTCTGATAAAAAAATTATAAATATAATAAATAAAATTGCACCTGAACATTTGGAATTAAATATTAAGAATTATAAATCATTTATTCCAAAAATTTATAATGCTGGATCAATTTGTTTAGGTAAATATGCGGTTATGGCTATGACAGATTATAATGTAGGATCAAACCATGTATTGCCAACTAATGGCTCTGCTAAATATTCTTCAGGAATAAGTGTTAATGAATTTTATAAAAGGATTTCTTATATTAACTTATCAAAAAAGGGTATTGAAAGTCTTGGACCATCAGTTATAACTCTTGCAAATTATGAAGGGTTAGCAGGACATGCTAACTCAGTAAAAAAAAGAATTAGGAGAAATTAAATTTGTCGAAACAAGACTTACTTGAATTTAAAGGTAAAGTTACCGATTTATTACCAAATGCTATGTTTAGAGTTCAGTTAGAGAATGGTCATATCGTTACAGCACACACAGCAGGTAAGTTAAGAAAGAATAGAATTAGGGTATTGCAAGGTGATAATGTAACAGTTGAAATGACACCTTATGACCTTACAAAAGGCAGAATAATCTTTAGAGGTTAAATTTTGCCTCGGTAGCTCAGGAGTAGAGCAGAGCCCTGAAAAGGCTTGTGTCGGAGGTGCGAATCCTTCCCGAGGCACCACCAAAATATCTTGAAATTCACTAAAAAGAAATTAACTTCTAATAATAATAAATAACAAAAGGACTAAGAAATAAGATGAGCACGTTAAAAGG
>CACLGJ010000025.1 GCA_902606445.1 uncultured Pelagibacteraceae bacterium | reverse complement strand
CATCCTAGCAACATTAGAAGCAAATGAGGTAATAATTATTCTTTTTTTTAAACGAGACATAACGTTTAGCATATTTTTACGTACATCAAGTTCTGAGCCAGATTTACCTGCGCTAAATACGTTTGTGGAATCACAAATCATAGCCAACACACCTTCATCACCTATTTCTTTCAATCTTTGTTCATTTATTTTATCTCCAATTAATGGATTAGGATCAACTTTCCAATCTCCTGTATGTAAAATAGAACCTGCTGGAGTTTTAATTCTCAAACCATTTGGCTCTAATATAGAATGAGTTAGTGTTATGTACTCAATTTCAAAAGGATCTAGTGAAACGTTACCGTTTAACTCTACAATTTTTAATTCATTAGTAATGTCAATTTGTTTCTCTTTAAATTTTTCTCTAATTAAAACTGCCGTAAATGGTGTTGCAAATATCTTACATTTAAGTTTAGGCCATAGATGAGCAATTGCCCCAATATGATCTTCATGAGCATGTGTTAAAACTATTCCTAACAAATTATCTCTTCTTTCAACAATGAATCCTGGATCTGGATATATTAAATCAACACCTGGAATAGTATCATCTGCAAAAGTTACACCTATATCCACCATAATCCATTTATGATTACTTGGTTGGCCATAACCAAACAAATTCATGTTCATGCCTATTTCACCAGATCCACCTAAGGGACAAAATAATAATTCATCTTTCATCTTATTTAATTAATTTTGAAATCTTTATTAAACCATTAATTGTAATATTTTGATTTTGAATTGCTTTCGTTTTAATTGAGTTTTTAAATAAATTGGAAAATCCCCCAGTAAT
The DNA here is from genome assembly GCA_902606445.1 of uncultured Pelagibacteraceae bacterium. GTDB lineage: Bacteria > Pseudomonadota > Alphaproteobacteria > Pelagibacterales > Pelagibacteraceae > Pelagibacter. The sequence goes on along the minus strand of CACLGJ010000025.1, from coordinate 3,937 downwards.
AATTACTTTAAAAGATTTTCTAGTTTCCTTCTTAATTAAATTAATAATATTGTCAATTAAACCTGCATAACCCCAAAAAAAACCCGATCTAACAGCAGTGATTGTGTTGTTACCAATTACTTTATTTATTTTTTTTAAGTTAATTTTTGGAATTAAAGTTGCATTATCTGATAAAGTTTTAAGAGATAATCTTACACCTGGAGCAATGACACCTCCATAATAAGTATTTTTAATAAGAACATCAAATGTTGTTGCTGTTCCAAAATCTAAAATAATAAAATTATGTTTATTATTTATTAAGCTTATTGCATTAGTAATTCTGTCTGATCCTACTTGATTATAATTAACTTTTATTTTTATAAGTGATCTTAAATTTAAATTCTTAATCTCAAAACATTTTAGTTTAACTTTTGTTTTTAAGAAATTTTTAATTATATTGAATGTATTTGGTACAACACTGCAAAATAAAATTTTTTCTAATTTATTGAATTGAATTTTGTTTTTTTTAAATAAGTTTTCTAACTGATTGATGTTTACTGATTTAGATAAAAAATTTATTTTTTTTAATATTTTATTTTTTTTTGAAACAAAAAATATCTTCGTCTCCGTATTACCAATATCGCCAAGAATATACATTATTTTATTTTAAATAGTTTAGTTAAATTTTTTTCAAAAATTTCTTTTAGTTTGTTTTCAATTGTCAATTTACTAATACTTTTTTTAGTTACCTGTTGCAAGTTAGTAGAGGGGTAATTTCTAATATTTGGATTTTTTATAATATTTATGCCTATTCCAGTAATCAAAAATTTTTTACCTTTTATTAGTATGACTTCTTGTAATATTCCACTAATTTTTTTTTTATTAATAAGCAGATCATTTGGTTTTTTAAAAAAAATCTTTTTTTTTGTAAATTTAGAAAGTAATTTTTTAACTAAAAGACAATTAATTTTTGTAATTGTATTAATTGATAAATTTTTGTTATTTAATTCATTAAAAAAGGAGACAAATAAATTTCCTTTTGATGAAATCCATTTTCTTCCATATTGACCTCTGCCTTTTATTTGTGTTTCAGCAACCACCATACCCAAAGTATAGTTAGTCTCTTTGATAATTCGAATTGCAGTATTATTCGTGCTTTTAATCTTCTTAAATTTAAATTTCTTTAATTTCATTAAATGAGATTAATTCTTGATGCAATTTCAACAAGTTGACTTGGTGAGATAAAGTAAAAAAGAATTAATATTGTAGATAATACAAGAGAAAATTTTAACCAAGGACTATGGTCTTGATCGTATTTTTCTTTTTCTGGATCAAAATATATAATCTTGATTATCCTTAAATAATAAAATGCTGCAATAACAGTTGATAATAAACCTACAATTGCAAGAAAATACATTGATTGTTCAATTACAGCTTTGAAAACATAAAATTTCGCAAAGAAACCAGCTAATGGTGGAATGCCAGCCAAAGAAAAAAGAATTATTAAAAGAGAAAATGATAAAATAGGATGGTTTTTAGATAAACCAGATAAATCATCAATATTCTCATAATAATTGTCATTTCTTTTAAGCATTAATAAACAGGAAAATAAACCTAAATTCATCAGTATATAAATTATTAAATAAATAACTGAACTTTGAATACCATCATTTGTGGCTGAAGCTACACCTGCTAATGTGTATCCAATATGACTTATAGAACTATAAGCAATTAGTCGTTTAATATTTTTTTGACCAATTGCAGCGACTGCACCAAACAACATTGAAGCGATAGATAAAAATACTATTATCATTTGCCACTGTTCAATTAAATTTAAAAATGGGACATATAAAAATCTTATGAATACCGTTAATGCAGCAATTTTAGGCACCATAGTGAAAAATAAGGTAACTGTTGTTGGAGAGCCCTCATAGACATCAGGGGCCCACATATGAAATGGAACTGCTGATATTTTGAAAGCTAAACCTACTAAAATAAAGACTATTCCAAATGTTAATGCATATTCACTAGAGTCTAATTGAAAAGCGATTAATTCAAAATTAGTTGATCCTGTAAAACCATAAATTAATGAACAGCCATATAATAATAGTCCTGAAGAAAGAGCACTTAATACAAAGTATTTTAAACCAGCTTCGGATGATTTTAAATTATTCCTATTAAAAGTAGCTAGAACATATAAAGCTAATGATTGAAGTTCTAGTCCCATATAAAAAACAATTAAATCATTTGAACTTATCATTACCATCATACCTAAAACTGAACTTAATATTAAAATCGGATATTCAATTTTTGAAATCTTAAAATTAATAAGATAATTTTTTGATATAGCTAAAACAATAAATGCTGATAACAATGTTAATATCTTCATGAAGGATGAAAAATAATCAATTACTACACTTCCATTAAACAATAAGCTTTTTTTAATATCTATAGTTTCATTAAAAACAATAACGCTTGTTATTAATAAAATTATCAATGATAGATTGTAAATTAATCCTGAACTATTTTTTTTAAATACTCCAAATATCAATAAAAACATTATTGATAATGAAATAAATATTTCAGGTATGATTAAATATAAGTTTTCCATATTATCTATTCATTAAATTATAATTGTACATATCTATAAGATCATTAACTGATACTTTAATAGTGTTAAATAATGGTTCGGGATAAAAACCGAAAAATAACGTGGGTATTGCTAAACTTACTAAAATAAAATATTCAGACCTATTAAGGTCAGTTAATTTTTCAAGATCTTTATTTATTAATTTACCAAAGACTACTCTTTTATATAACCAAAGCATATAAGCAGCGCCCAAAATTACTCCTACACTTGCTACAACAGCAACTAAGAAATTATCCTTAAATGCTCCCATCAAGATTAAAAATTCACCAATAAAGCCACTTGTTCCTGGTAACCCTAAAGCTGCCAGTGTAAATATCATGAATAAGACAGAATATTTTGGTACAACAGAGACTATTCCTCCATATGTATTAATTAATCTTGAATGCATTCTGTCATACACGACTCCAACACACAAGAACAGTGCAGCTGAAACTAATCCATGACTAATCATTTGAATAATACTTCCTTCAATACCTTGTTGCTGAATTGTAAAAATTCCTAAAGTTACAAATCCCATATGAGCTACGGAAGAATATGCAATTAACTTTTTCATATCTTCTTGCATTAAAGCAATAAGGGAAGTGAAAATTATAGCTATAATACTAAGCAAATAAATTAATGGTGTAAATATTTCGGAAGCGACTGGAAATAGACCTAATGAAAATCTTATAAAGCCATATCCAGCCATTTTTAGTAAAATTGCAGCAAGTAGGACAGAACCAGCTGTAGGAGCTTCAACATGTGCATCAGGAAGCCAAGTGTGCACCGGCCACATTGGAGTTTTAACAGCAAAAGAACTGAAGAAAGCTAACCAAAGAAGATTTTGGTATTTTGTGTCTATTCCAATTTCATAGAGTTTTTCGACATCAGTTGTACCTGCAATCCAATAAATAGAAATTATTGCAACTAACATTAAAACTGATCCAAGCAATGTAAATAAAAAAAACTTAAAGGCTGAATAAACTCTTTTAGGTCCTCCCCATATTCCAATAATTAAAAACATTGGTATTAAACCTGCTTCAAAAAATAAATAAAAAACTACTAAATCTAATGAACAAAAGACCCCAATCATGAAAGACTCCATGATCAAAATAGCAATTAGAAAATCTCTTAATCTTATCTTAACACTATTATTAACTGAAATTATACAAAGTGGGGTTATAAAAGTTGTTAGAATTATAAATAGTATCGATATTCCATCAACTCCTATCTTGTAATTTATAATTCCCAATAACCATTTTCTATCTTCTACAAACTGAAAATCAGAAGTATTTTGGTCAAATAAATACCACAGATAAATTGATAATA
>CACLGJ010000024.1 GCA_902606445.1 uncultured Pelagibacteraceae bacterium | reverse complement strand
ACCAACCAAAAATATAATCACCCTCAATTTTTATTGTTGTAGATTTAATACCAGCCTCATCACCTTTATGCTCACTTACAATTTGATATTTATGATTTTTCCTATCTGACCATTTTAAATACATCCTTCTTAACATGTCTGCCCAATCTTGACTCTCTGTTCCACCTGCGCCAGCATGTATTTCAATATATGAGTTCAAAGAATCTGCCTCATTAGATAAAAAACATTTTATTTCATTTTTTTTTGCAATAATTCTTAATTCTGAAATACTTTGACTTACTTCATTTTGAATATCAATATTATTTTCGATTACAGCTAAATCATATAAATCATTTAGATCTTTGAGTTGTTTAATTGAATGATCAAGAGAATTTATTAAATCTTCAAATAATTTTTTTTCTTTAAGTACTTTTTGAGATTTGAGTTTGTCATGCCAGAAATTTTCTTCAAGCATTTCTTTATTGTAATTGTCTAGTTTTGAATAAATACTGTTTTTTTCAAAGATACTCCTTAACTCTTTGATTAATTTTTTCTATTTCTTTTTTAAAATTTAAATATTTATCATTCATTAATAAAACTTTAATATATTATTACTGTCTAATCTATTGTTATTTGAAAATAAAATTTTTCCGTTAGATATATTTTTACTTTTGTAAGACTCTATTATTGTGTTTTTTGAACTAAATTTGGCCTTGTTGCCTGTACTAGGATCTATTACCATTAATGTAATATCTTTTGGTACTTTAAATGGTCTAGCATCTGACTTTTTTATAGCTTTTTTTACAAATTCCTCAAATATGGGTAGTGCTGCTTTAGATCCTGTTTCATATTTTCCAAGCGGCTCAGGGTTATCCATTCCTACATAAACACCAATAACTAAATTTGAGGTGAAACCAATAAACCACGCATCAGTATTATCATTAGTAGTTCCAGTTTTTCCAGCTAAGTTTAATCCAAGTTTCTTTAATTTTTTTCCAGTCCCTCTTTGAACTACACCTTGTAATAAAGATGTTATTTGATAAGCGGTCTGTGGTGATAAGACTTGTTTGTAATTATCCTCTATTTTAGGAAACTCTTTGCTTGTAAAAGAAATTTTATCACAATTGATACATTTTCTATTTTCATTATTTATAATTGTATTCCCCTCCCCATCTTGGATTCTATCAATTAAAATAGGTTTTATTAGTTTTCCTCCATTCACGAAAGAGGAGTATGCAGAAGTAAGGCTGAGTAAAGTTGTTTCCGCTGAACCAAGTGATATTGATAAGAGTTCTTCAGGTCCTTTATATATTCCTATTTCCCTAGAAAAACTTGCAATTTTGTCTACACCTAAATTTTGAGAAATCCTTACAGTCATCAAATTTCTAGATTTTTCCAAACCCACTCTTAGAGTAGAGGGTCCATAAAATTTTTTACCATAATTTTCAGGTTTCCATTTTTTAAGATCTATCCCTTGATCTAGTACAAGGGGTGCATCTAAAACTAATGAAGATGGAGTGTATTGATTTTCTAATGCAAGTGCGTAAACAAACGGTTTAAAAGCTGAACCAGGTTGCCTCAAAGCTTGAGTGGCTCGATTAAATTCACTATTTTTAAAACTAAAACCACCACCAATAGCAAGTATTCTACCAGTAAATGGATCCATAACAATAGCTCCACCATTTATTTTTGGAAGTTGTTCAAGACTAAAGAAATTTTTATTTATTTTTTTAACATAAATTATATCACCTTTTTTAAGCAAATCCTTAAAATCTTTTTTTGTCCAAGAAATATCTTTATATTCAATTTCTCCATCTTGATTTTTTTCTGTCTCAATTATTGCATTAAATTGATTTACTTTTTTTACTATTGCTATATCCCAGCCAATAGATTTTTCTAATCTAAATTTTTTTTCAATTTTATCTAACCAGTTTTTTTTATAACTTATATTTTTAATTGGTCCTCTCCATCCCTTTCTTCTATCATATGAAACCAATCCATTTCTAAGAGATTGTGTAATTATTTTTTGTAATTGCAAGTTTATTGGAGTGTTAATATTATAACCCTGATTATATACTTTTTCATATGTCAATTGATCAATAATATTTTTTCTAACATCTTCAATATAATATTGAGCATCTTCTAAAAAAACTTTTTTTACTTTTTTTAATTGAATTGTTTTATTCTTAAATTCTAAATATTCTTTTTTATTAATAAAATTGTTTTCGAATAAATTATTCAAAACTAAATTTCTTCTAAATTTTGCAAGCTCTTTATCTCTATAAGGATTATATTTACTTGGAGCTTTTGGAAGCGCTGCCAATAAAGCTGCTTCATTATAATTTAATTCTTTAATTGATTTATCAAAATACTCTAAACTAGCTGCAGCAACACCATATGCTCCACTACCTAAATAAATTTGATTTAAGTATAATTCTAAAATTCTCTCTTTAGATAAGGCTCTTTCAATTCTGAATGCTAAAATTGCCTCTTTGATTTTTCTATTAATACTTATTTCATTACTTAATAAAAAGTTTTTTGCGACTTGTTGTGTGATTGTAGATGCTCCCTCTAATCTTTTGGAATTTAAAACATTGTTAATATTATTAATAACTGCTCGCATCAAACCCTTTGCATCTACACCAGGGTGTGAAAAAAAATTCTTGTCTTCTGCTGATAAAAATGAATTAATTACATTTAAAGGAATTGCCTCATAAGGTACAAAAATACGTTTTTCTTTAGAAAAATCTGCAACCAGTTCTCCCTCCCCTGAATACATTTTACTTGAAACAGGGGGTTTGTAATTCTTTAAAAACCTATAATCTGGTATGCTATTTGAAAAAGACCACAAAACTATCAAAATAACTAGCAAGAGAAGCAGTAATAAACTTATTAGGGTAATAAGTGTATTTTTAATCAAATTTGTCATTTTAATTCCATTATATAGTGGAATTTGTTAAAGATAAGGCATTATTAAAAACAAAATTTTATTTAAAACAAATGTATCAATTTAATCAATCATTATGGAAAAAAATTTATATATCGATGCATCGCATCCTAACGAAACTAGAGTTGTTCTTAAATCAGAAGATAACATTGAAGATTACGAATACGAAGGTTTAAAGAACACACTTATAAAAAATAATATTTACCTTGGAAAGGTGAGTAGAATTGAACCGTCTCTACAAGCTGCCTTCGTAGATTTTGGAAGAGATAGACATGGTTTTTTATCATTTAATGATATTCAATCTGACTATTATCAAATTCCAAAAAGTGATTTGGAAATAATCAAAAAACAAGAAGAGCAAGCAAGAGAAGATCTATCAAAAGAAGTTGAAGCAAAAGAAGAAAAAAATCTTGCTGAAGGAAAATTGGAAATCGATGATCCTTTAGAAGTTAAAAAAGAGGATGAGTCAAAAGAAGTTGATGAACTTAGTGAAAGTGGCCCTCATGAAGAATTATCTATTAACAATAATCAAGAGGAAAAAGAAAATTTTGATAAACCAAATCAAAAACGGTTGAGATTTAAAAGATACAAAATTCAAGAGGTAGTTAAACCAAATCAAGTAATTCTGGTTCAAGTTGTTAAAGATGAAAGAGGCCAAAAAGGTGCAGCACTAAGCACATTTATTTCAATTGCTGGAAAATATATTGTTTTAATGCCTAATACTCCTAAAGGAGGCGGAATTTCAAGAAAAATATTTAATCCCGCAGATAGAAAAAAAATTAGAACTATTCTTAATGAAATTGAAATTCCAAAAGAGATGGGATTAATAGTAAGAACTGCTGGTAGTAATAAAACTAAAAATGAAATTAGTCAAGATTTAGAAACTTTAAAAAATACATGGAATCAAATTAAAGATAACGCAATAAATTCTATTGCACCTTCTTTAATCCATCAAGAAAGTGAGATAATTAAAAGGACTTTAAGAGATATGTATGATGAAAATACAAAAAATATTATTGTAGAAGGGAATGAGGGCTATAAAAAAGCACAAAACTTCATGAAGATGATGATGCCATCGCATACAAAAAAAATAAAAAAATATAGAGGTAAAATTCCACTATTCATTGAGGAAAATATAGAACAAAAATTAAATCAAATTTTTGACTCGGAAATAAAATTGAAATCTGGTGGATATCTTGTGATAAATCCTACTGAAGCTCTTGTATCAATTGATATCAACTCTGGTAGTTCAATAAAGCAAAAGAATGTTGAAAGTACTGCGCTTGATACAAACCTTGAAGCAGCAGAAGAAATAGCAAGGCAGATAAAAATTAGAGATCTGTCTGGTTTAATAATAATTGATTTTATTGATATGCTTAGCTACGGAAATAGAAGAATGGTTGAAAGAAGATTAAAAGAAAAATGCAGATCAGACAGAGCTAGAATACAGATAGGCAGAATTAGTAATTTTGGTTTACTAGAAATGTCTAGACAAAGGCTTAGAGAAAGTGCTGTTAAATGGAAAGTTGAATTAACAGATGAATCTTTTGCGCAAAAATTACTTAAAATAGTGGAATTAAAATCAGTTTTAAATAAAGCCAAATTCGTAGATTTGAAAGTCTGTGAAAAAATTTCAGATTTTTTGAAAGAAAATTTTATTGATGATTTAACTTATTTTGAAAAAAAAAATAAGATGAAGATTGATATTATAACGGATAATTCTTTAATTATTCCTGAATTTATAATTGATCTAAAAAATAAATCAAAAAAAACAATTGAGTTAGTTGAACACCATGAAAAACTTAAAAACTTAGAACAACAAAAAGTAGAAAGTAATATTTCGAGTAATAAAGAAAAAAAAATATTTAGTAAGAAAAAAAAATATAAAAAAAAATTTTATAAAAAAAAAACTAAATAGTTCCTGTAATTGGTGACGATGGATTTCCCATTATAGTTTTATCTATTCTTCCAGAAAGATAAGATTGTCTTCCTGCAATAACAGCATTTTTAAATGCTAGGGCCATATCAAATGGTTTTTTAGCTTTTGCAATAGCCGTATTGACTAATACACCATCACAACCTAATTCCATCGCTATAGTTGCATCTGAGGCTTGACCAAGACCAGCATCAATAATTAAAGGTAATTTTGTTTGTTTCCTTATAATTTGAATATTTATTTTATTTAAAATTCCTAATCCAGATCCAATAGGTGCAGCTAGAG
>CACLGJ010000023.1 GCA_902606445.1 uncultured Pelagibacteraceae bacterium | reverse complement strand
ATTTTTCATCATGGTTCATTTTTTTATTTCGACCTAAATATTATCATAAAATGTGGTATTAATTTAAATTTGTAAGATTTTTTTAATTGATTTATAAACTAATCACAAAAATTAATAATGCCAAGATTTATATCATTATATGTAAAGTTTGTTGACTTAATCTGTGAGAAAATTGGAAGGTTTGTTATGTATTGGGTTTTCTTTATGATGTTCCTTTTAATATTATCTTTTATAACAAGAAATATAATTAATTTTCCATTGATGTGGATTATAGAAATGGCACAATTCACCATTACCGCCTATTATCTTCTTGGTGGTGGTTACTCAATGCTGACTGATGATCATGTAAGAATGGATTTATTTTATGGCAGGCTTTCAAAAAAAGGCAAAGCTAAAATGGATATTTTTACAAGTGTTTTTCTAATTTTTTATTTATTTTTATTATTTTTTGGATCAATAACAAGTTTGATTTATACAATAGAAACTAAGCAAAAATTATTCACAGCCTGGGCACCGTATGTTTGGCCAATTAAAACTTTGATGCTGATTGGAATTTTATTGATGTTATTACAAGCATTCTCAACTTTATTTAAAGATTTTTCAAAACTTAAAGAAGAAAAAAATTAATTATGTTAGCACAATATTTAAGTTATGAATTTATTGCATTGTTTATGTTTATTACAATGCTTGTAATGATGTTCACTGGGCAAAGAGTTTTTGGAGCTATTGGTTTTGTTGCTGCAGCTTCTGCACTTTTGATTTGGGGTGAAGGTTCAATGGAAATGCCTTATACGGCTACTTGGAAACTATTTAAATGGTATCCAATGTTAACTTTACCTTTATTTATTTATATGGGTTTTATGATATCTGAGTCTGGAATTGCCAATGATTTATATAAAATGTTCCATGTATTATTTGGAGGCTTAAACGGTGGTTTAGCAATTGGTACTATGTTTATGATGGTAGCTATTTCAGCAATGAATGGTTTAAGTGTTGCTGGAATGGCAATAGGAGCAACCATAGCTTTACCTGAAATGTTAAAAAGAAATTATGATAAAAGAATGATCACTGGTGTTGTGCAGGCTGGAAGTTCACTTGGAATTTTAATTCCCCCAAGTGTTGTAATGGTTTTATATGGAATGATTGCGCGTCAACCGGTAAGTAAACTTTGGATGGCTGGAATTCTTCCAGGCTTGTTAATGGCTTCATTATTTTTGATTTATATTTATGTAAGATGTAAATTACAACCAGAGCTCGGTCCTCCTTTGAAAAAAGAAGAGAGAGAGGTAAGTACTCTAGAAAAAATAAGATTACTCAAAGCTGGAATAATTCCTTTTTTAATTTTTTTCTTTATGACAGGATTATTTTTGATGGGAATTGCAAGTTTAGTAGAATGTTCAGCTGTTGGTGCATTCTTGGCAACTTTAGCAGCAATTTATAAAAGAAGATTCAATAAACAAGTTTTAGAAAATACCCTTAAGAAGACCTTAGGGGTCTCATGTATGTTTATGTGGATCATTTTAGCGGCTTTGACTTTTGGAGCTGTATTTGATGGTTTAGGCGCAGGTCGTGCAATTGAAACTCTTTTTATTGAAAGATGGAATTTAACTCCTTGGGGTGTGTTAATAATGATGCAACTTTCTTATATTTTAATGGGAATGTTTTTAGATGATACAGCAATGTTAGTAATTGTAGCACCATTGTATGTCCCATTAATTATTTCATTAGGCTTTGATCCAATCTGGTATGGTGTCTTATATACTATTACTTGTCAGATAGCTTACATGACGCCTCCGTTTGGATATAATTTATTTTTAATGAGAGCAATGGCACCTAAAGAAATCACTTTACAAGACATTTACAGATCAATAATCCCTTTTGTTCTTATTATGGTTTTTGGTTTAGCAATAGTTATGGCTTTTCCTGAAATCGCAACATACCTTCCTGAAAAATATTTAAGTAGATAATTCAACTTCAAGTTTAATTTTTTTTTTTTTTAACCAAATCTTCTATAAAATTTCTTAATTATTAAGTTTCATAAGATTTTAATTTATAATAATATTTTTCTTTAATTTATACAAACGAGAGGAGGCCAAGTGAAAAAAGACAAGAAAATAATAACGAATAAAAGACGTTCGTTTATTAAAAAAGCAGGTTTACTAACGTTAGGTGCTGCAGGAGCAACTGCAATTAAAGCTCCATATGCTTATTCTGCATCAAATCCAATCAAATGGAGATTACAGACTTATTCAGGAGCTCCACTTGGTGCACACGTTATCAAACCTCAAATAGAGGCTTTTAATAAAGCTGCCTTTGGTGAGATGGAAATTGAACTTTATTACGCAGATCAACTTGTTCCGACAGATGAATTATTTAGAGCAATGCAAGCTGGAACTATTGATGCTGTACAAAGTGATGATGCAACAATGGGTTCACCTGTAGATATACAGGTTTTTGGAGGATACTTTCCATTTGCAACAAGATACAGTTTAGATGTTCCATCTTTATTTAAATATTATGGTTTAAATGAAATTTGGGATGAAGCCTATAGTGAAGTAAAAGGGGTTCAGTGGTTAAGTACAAGTGCATGGGATCCTTGCCATTTATTTACTGTAAATAAGAAAATTACAAAACTATCGGACATGAAAGGTTTACGTGTTTTTGGTGTTCCAACTGCAGGTAAATTCTTAGCAAAATATGGATTAATTCCAGTGATTGTGCCATGGGATGATGTTGAAGTGGCTATGCAAACTGGAGAACTAGATGGTGTTTGTTGGTGTGGATTTACAGAAGCCTACGAAGTGGGTTGGGCTGATATTTGTAAGTATGCGTTAACTAACTCAGTAACAGGCGCATGGTTTGGATCTTATTTTGCCAACCAAAAAAGTTGGGATAAATTAAGTCCAAAACTTCAAGCTCTTTACAGAATGTCAATCAACGACTCTCACTATTACAGACAAGTATGGTATTGGGGTGGAGAAGCTGATCTACGTGTTAATGGTAAAAAAATGGAATTATCAAGTTTACCAGCTAATGAGTGGAGCCAAGTTGTTAAAGACTCTGAGCAATTCTGGGATGAAACTTCTAAGATTAGTCCAAGAGCTAAAAAAGTTGTTGATGCATTTAAAAGATATGCGGCAACAATGGAAAAAGCAGGATATCCTTATAGATAAAAATTAAGATTTAGGCGCCTTTACTTTTAAGGCGCCTAGTTAAAATCAAGGTTTAGAAGTTAAACCACCATCAACAATTATTTCTGTTCCAGTAATATAATTTGCCTGATCACTTAATAAAAATACAGATGCATTAGCTATATCTTCTGGTCTTCCAACTCTTCTTAAAGGAATAAATTTTTCTAAATTCTTTTTTGTTTTTGGATTTTTTTTCCATCTAATTTGCATACCTGTTTCAATTGGGCCAGGTAAAATAATGTTTGATCTAATGTTGTAAGATGCAAATTGAATCGCAAAGGATTTAGACAATCTTATCATTGCAGCTTTAGATGCTCCATAAGCATCTTGAGGTTTATCATCACCTGACAAAGCATCAATTGAAGAAATATGAACCATCGATCCAAATTTATTTTTTTTCATTAACGGGACAATAATTTTAGATAAATACATCATTGATTTTAAATTAATTTTAAAAACTTTGTCCCAAATATCAGAGTTAATATCGACAGCCGAAACATCTTTGTTAAACCATAAAACACCAGTAGTATTTACTAAATAATCAACGCTTTTTTGTTTTTTATAGAAGCCATTAATAAATTTTTTCATTTTTTTAAAATTTGTTACGTCAACTTTTTTAAAATAACATTTATTATTTTTTAATAAAAATTCTTTACTAGGACTTTGCAAATCTAACATTAATACATGAATATTATTTTCCGATAGATTTTTTGAAATTTCTAAGCCCATTCCACCACTTGCACCTGTCACAATAGCAGATTTTCCTTTGAAACTTAATTTCATATTATTGTTCTTTTCTTAAATGAAAGCTTTTTGGAGCAGTAAGTTTTTCGTATGCAATTTCAGATAATGAGCAACCTTTGCCAGTTTCTTTAACTCCAGTCCAAGAAAGAGCTGGATCTAAATAATCACACCTGTTCATAAAAAAAGTTCCTGTCTGAACTTGACTACCAATTTTTTCTGCAATTTCTATATCTTTTGTCCATACAGAGGCTGTTAAACCATAAGGACTATCATTCATTAACTTGATAGCCTCATTTTCATCTTTAACTTTCATTATTCCTACACAAGGCCCAAAAGTTTCCTCAGTCATAAACCCCATGCTGTGATCAACGTCAGTTAAAACTTGAGGAACCATATAATTTTTATATTCTTTAGGAAAATTGAATTTATTTTCATCGATTATTTTCTTAGCACCTTTATTAATAGCGTCATCCATTTGTTTGTGAATGAAATTTGCTGCTGATAGTTTTACTACTGGGCCTAAATTAGTTTCTTTTTCAAGTGGATTACCAAGTTTATAATTATAAGCTTTAGAGGCAAATAGCTCTATAAAGTTGTTGTAAATTTTTTCATCAACATAGATCCTTTCAATACCACAACATGATTGACCAGAATTAAAAAAAGAACCATCTACAAGATTTTCAACTGTTTTTTCTAAATCGCAATCATATCTAGCATAAGCTGGATCTTTCCCACCTAATTCTAATGTCATATCAATAAACTTAGTGTGTGATGCTTTTTGTACATCATAACCTGCTTTTACAGATCCTGTAAAAGATACAAAATTAATTCTTTTATCAGATACAACTTTTAATCCATCTTCATGATTTAGATGTAAATAATTAAAAATATCTTGAGGTAAAGTTTTTTTTGCTGACTGATAAAGTTGCTCAGCACATAAAGGTGTTTGTGCAGAATGTTTTAAAATAACAGAATTTCCTGCAGCCATTGCGGGTATAATTGAGTTCACAGCCACAAGGTAAGGATAATTCCATGGTGCTATTACAAAAACAATTCCTAGTGCTCTTCTTTTTATAAAACTTTTAAAATTATCATCTTTACTAACATCAATGTCAGCTAATTTCTTTTCTGCAATTGACAACATATAATCAGCTCTCTCTTTAAAGCCATTTAGTTCACCGGCAGCCTGAGAAATAGGTCTTCCAATTTGTCTGCTTAATTCTTCTCCAATAACATCACCTCTTGATAAAAAGTCATCAACAAAATTTTTAAGGAGTTTGACTCGCTCTCTTATATTCAAATTTGCCCAATCTTTTTGAGCC
>CACLGJ010000022.1 GCA_902606445.1 uncultured Pelagibacteraceae bacterium | reverse complement strand
TTCTTATAGAGAAGATAAAAGAGGTCAGGTTTTGGAGGAAGGCATTACTGAAGCAGGAGCAATGTCATCATGGATAGCAGCTGCAACGGCTTACACCAATCATGATATTGAAATGATTCCAATTTACATTTTTTATTCTATGTTTGGTTTTCAAAGAATAGGAGATTTTGCTTGGGCTGCTGGTGATAGCCAGGCTAGAGGTTTTTTAATAGGAGCCACTGCAGGTAGAACTACTTTAGCCGGGGAAGGCTTACAACACCAGGACGGGCATAGTCATTTAATTGCTTCAACAATTCCTAACTGTGTTACATATGACCCCACTTTTCATTATGAGTTAGCAGTAATTTTTAGAGAAGGCATGAAAAGGATGCATGAGAAAAAAGAAAATGTTTTCTATTATATTACTACAATGAATGAAAATTATTCACATCCTGAAATGCCAAAAGATAAGAATTGTGAAGAGGGCATTTTAAAGGGTATGTATAAAATTAAAGAATTTGATAAATTTAAAAAAACAAAAATTCAATTTTTAGGCTCAGGAACAATTTTGAGAGAGATGATATCTGCAGCTGAGATTTTACAAAAGGATTATCAAATTGATAGTGAAATTTGGAGTGTTACAAGTTTTAACGAACTTCGAAAAGAAGGAATGGAAATTGAAAGATATAATCTTTTAAATCCTGATAAAGAACCTAAAAAATCATATGTAGAAAATTGCTTGGGTAAAACAGAAGGTCCAATTATGGCAGCCTCAGATTATATGAGAATAAACTCAGACCAAATTAGACCTTATACGAGCAAGAGCTTTTACTCTTTGGGCACGGACGGATTTGGTCGAAGCGATACAAGAAAAAACTTAAGAAATTTTTTTGAGGTGGATAAGGAACATTTAATTGTGTATAGCTTGAGTGTTTTAGCAAAAGAACAGCTAATAGCCTCAAAATATGCAAAAGAAGCAATAAAAAAATACAATATCGATAACAACAAACCAATGCCAACTAAGTTATAATGTCAGATACTGAAATAAGGGTACCTAATATTGGGGAATTCAAAGATGTGGAAGTAATAGAAGTTTTAGTTATAGAAGGTCAAGAGATAAAGAAAAATGATCCACTAATAACTATAGAAAGTGATAAATCTAGCGTAGAAATTCCATCAGTTTTTGATGGCAAAGTTAAAACTTTGAAAATAAAAGTTGGAGATAAGGTTTCAGAGGGTAATTTAATTTTAATTTTAGAGGAAAAACTGGAAACAAAAGAAAAAACCAGAGAAAATAAAATAGTTAAAAAAAGTTTTGAAAAAATTCAAGAAATAAAATCAGAAATCAAACAAAACTTCATAAATAATAAAATTACAAATATTTCATCTGCAAGTCCAAAGGCAAGAAAATTTGCAAGAGAACTTGGTGTAAATATTAATCAAGTAACAGGAAGTGAAAAAGATGGAAGAATTATTGAAGATGACATTAAAAAATTTGTTGCTACTAAATCAAAAATTTTTGAAGAAACCAAAGAAGTTAAACCTGACAAGATTCAAAATGAATTTGAACACTCAGATTTTGGACAAGTTGAAATTAAAGATATACCAAGAGTAAAAAAAATTGCTTCGAAATATCTTACAAATTCATGGACAACTATACCTCATGTTACAAATCACGACGAGGCAGATATAACAGAAATGGAGAACTTTAGAAATTCTCTTACAGATATGTATTCTGGGGAAGAAATTAAGATTACACCTTTAGCTTTTATAATTAAAGCACTAGTATCATCCTTAAAAAAATTTCCAAGTTTTAATTCATCTATTGATAAAATAGAAACTGGAAAAATGACATTAAAAAAATATTATCATATAGGTATTGCAGTTGACACGCCTAATGGATTGATGGTTCCTAAAATAAGAAATGCAAACAACAAAAAAATTTCTTTAATTAACAAAGAGCTTAAAGAAGTTAGCGAGCTTTGTAGAAATTTAAAAATAGCTAAAAAAGAATTATTTGGAGGATCAATGACTATAACAAGTTTAGGAGGTATAGGGGGCTCATTTTTTACTCCTATTATAAATTATCCTGAAGTTGCTATATTAGGCGTTGGTAGATCACAAAAAAAACAGGTTTTTTTAAATGGAAAATTTCAAACAAGAATAACACTACCAATTTCATTATCGTATGATCATAGAATTATTGATGGAGCTGAAGCAGCTAGGTTTAATAATGAAATTAAAGAAAATTTAGGTAAAAATTTTGCCTATAAACTTGCAGTTTAATTGAAAATGTCAAAATCTATCTCCTTATTAAGTGCTTTATTGTGTACTTTCATTTGGGGAACAACATTTATAGCCCAAGATACTGGTATGGATAACATAGGCCCTTTCACATTTAATGCAGTTAGGTTCTTTGTTGGATTTTTAGCAATCTTACCTCTTGTTCTTTTATTTGAGATAAAGAAATTTAAATCTGAACTAAATTTAGATAAAAAAACTTTCATAGTTTTTTCTTTTTTAATAGGTCTTTCTCTTTTTTTAGGATCTGCTCTCCAACAAGTAGCTTTGCTTTATACGGATGTTGCAAATGCTGCGTTTTTTACAATTTTTTATGTCCTTATGGTTCCAATAATTATTTTTTTGCTTGGTAAAAAATCTTTACATTGGAGTGTATGGCCCTCGGTAGTTTTGTGTTTAATAGGTGGATATTTATTAACTAATTTCTATGACGCAACTGTAAGGCTTGGTGATACTTTGGTTGTTTTGGGTGCGTTATTTTGGAGTACACATATAATTTTTACAGGAATTATTGTAACAAAATATAATCTTCCTCTCACATTAGGAGCTGTTCAAACTTTTATCGTAGCTCTCTTTTCTTTTTTAATTGGAATTCTTTATGAGGAATTTATTTATAATAATATTTTAATGGAAATTTATTCAATTTTGTATGCAGGTATATTATCAGGAGGATTTGCATTTGTTTTACAAATTTATGCCCAAAAAAATATAACACCTGCCCCTGCAGCCATAATTTTTTCACTAGAGGGTGTATTTGCAACAATTGCGGCTTGGTTAATTTTAAACCAAATTTTAGATATAAATAATTTACTTGGTTGTTTATTTATTTTATGTGGTGTGCTTTTATCTCAATTACTTCCTCTTATTAAAAAAGAGAAAGCTTAATAAATTAGGCTAAATAGTATTAAAGCAATTATAATTCTATAAATAACAAAAACATTCATAGAGAATTTATTTATATAAATTAAAAAAAATTTAACAGTAAAAAAAGAAAAAATAAAAGAGGATATAATAGCAATTAGTACTAAATAATTTATATCAATCGCTTGATTGAAAATATCCTTAAGACTAAGTACGCTAGCACCAGCTAAGGCAGGTATTGAAAGTAAAAAAGATATTTTGGTTGAGTCAACTCTATTAAATTTTAAAATTCTGGCAGCTGTAATTGTAACCCCTGCCCTGCTTACTCCTGGAATAAGAGATAAAATTTGAAAAAAACCTATAAATAAAATTGATTTTAAATTTAAATTAGTTGAAATTTTTTTATCGAATCTACTTCTATCAGAGACATATAATACAATACCAAATATTAATGTAGTCCATGCAATAACTTTTATATTTCTCAAATTATAAATTAAGCCTGTAGAATATAAAATGTAACCAAAAATTATGAGAGGAATTGATCCAAGAATTATCAAACTTAATAATTTTTTATTATTTTTCATATCAAATATTTCATCTTTAAAAAAATAAATTATTGCTGCAAGAGATCCTAAGTGAAGACTCACATCTATTAGGAGAGAGCTTGTCTTAAAATCATACAAACTAGAAATTAAAATTAAATGAGCTGACGAACTGATTGGTAAAAATTCAGAAATACCTTGAATTGCTGAGAGAATGAAAATTTCTATAATATTTTGAAGCATCAATTGTTCGTAGCTTAAAAAAATGGCATTTTAAACAATTCCATTTATTCATATTAGGTATGCAATTGTTAAAATACTTATATTTTATGCTATAAATCATATTTAAAAGGTCATAATAACTGACCTAAAAAATACTTTTACTAATAAAAACAATGTATATTTTACATAAAATAAAAAAAATTATGACAAATAAAATGTTAAAATTTGTTGAAATAGGTCAACAAACTCCACCTAAAAGAGAGGTCGTTAATAGGAAAGACGATTTTAATGAGATTTATGATGAGTTTTTATCTAAAAAAGCCCAGGAACAATCAAGCAGATGCTCACAGTGTGGAGTTCCATTTTGCCAAGTTCACTGTCCATTAAGTAATAATATCCCTGATTGGCTAAAACTTACTGCTGAGGGAAGATTGAAAGAGGCATATGAATTGTCCCAAAGTACTAATAATATGCCTGAAGTATGTGGAAGAATATGCCCTCAAGATAGATTATGTGAGGGAAACTGTGTTATTGAGCAATCAGGCCATGGAACAGTTACAATTGGTTCTATGGAAAAATATATTACTGATAATGCTTGGGAACAAGGCTGGGTTAAACCAATATCAGTTAAATCTGAAAAAGATCAGAGCATTGGAATTATAGGGGCCGGACCTGCGGGTTTAGCAGCTGCGGAACAATTACGAAAAGATGGGTATAAAATTACTGTTTATGATCGTTATGATAGAGCTGGAGGACTTTTAATTTATGGAATACCAAATTTTAAATTGGAAAAATATGTGGTCGAAAGAAGAACAAAACTATTAAAGGACGGCGGTATTGACTTTATCCAAAATTTTGAAGTAGGTAAAGATGCAACTTTAGATCAATTAAGAAAAAAACATGATGCAATTTTAATCGCAACAGGAGTTTACAAACCAAGAGAAGTTAATTTACCAGGAAATGATCTAAACAATATTTTTCCTGCAATGGAATTTTTAATAGCTTCAAATAAAAAAGGATTAGGAGATAAAGTTGAGCTTTTTGATAGGGGAGTTCTAAATGCTGAAGGAAAAGATGTTGTTGTAATTGGTGGAGGTGATACTGCAATGGATTGTGTAAGAACATCAGTTAGACAGAAAGCAAAATCAGTAAAATGTCTGTACAGAAGAGATAAAGAGAATATGCCAGGCTCATCAAGAGAGGTTGCTAATGCTGAAGAAGAAGGTGTGGAATTTGTTTGGTTATCAAGTCCAAAAGAATTTAAAGGCAAAAACAAAATTGAAAATTTAGTTGTTAATCAAATTCAATTAGGGGAACCCGATGACTCTGGAAGAAGAAGACCTGAAATAAAAGAAGGTTCTGAATTTGAAATTAAAGCCGATATGATTATTAAAGCACTTGGTTTTGACCCAGAAGACTTACCAAATTTGTTTGATGCGAAAGAACTTCAAGTTACCAAGTGGGGAACTATTAAAACAGATTTTGACACTATGGAAACAAATTTAAAAGGTGTGTTTGCTGCTGGTGATATCGTAAGAGGAGCTTCACTTGTTGTATGGGCAATTAAAGATGGAAGAGAGGCAGCTGCTTCATTGAAAAATTATTTACAGGAATTAGAAATTAAAAAAACAAAAGTTGCCTAATGAAACATTATAAAAAAAATCTTAAACTCCTTACAAAAAACCATGTTTATTCAAAGGAAATGGAACATGATGCATGCGGAGTCGGGGTTATAGTTTCGACAGAAGGCAAAAAATCTCGACAAATTGTACAGTATGGAATTGAAGCACTTAAAGCTGTTTGGCACAGAGGTGCAGTCGATGCCGATGGAAAAACAGGCGATGGAGCAGGAATTCACCTTGAAATTCCTAAAGATTTTTTCATAGAGAAAATTGAGGTTACTGGCCATGACTATAATAATGATGAGATCTGTGTTGGTATGATTTTTTTACCAAGAAATGATTATTCAGCACAAGAAAGTTGTAAAACAATTGTAGAGAGTGA
>CACLGJ010000021.1 GCA_902606445.1 uncultured Pelagibacteraceae bacterium | reverse complement strand
CTTCCTCTCTAAAACCAAATTTTTCTGCATTTTTTTTAAATCTAACTGGGGGTTCCATAATAGGTTCTAAAGATAATACAAATGTTCCCCAATGCATACCAAGAATTTTTTTACTTTTTAAGTCTTGCCCAATACTGAGTGCTTCTTCAGGGTTTGTGTGATAAATAGATTTGTCTTTATAAGGCATTATTGGATAAAAATTATATGCACCAATATTTATTATCGTAAGATCAATAGGGCCATACTTTTTTCCTAAATCTTTATAAATATTTCCAATGCCAGTGTCACATGCAAATATTATTTTTTTTTCTTTAAATTCTATTAAAAAATTTCCCCACAAAGTTTTATTAGTATCAGTTAAGCTTCTTTTTGACCAATGAACAGCCGGAAGAAGTGTAACTTTTAAATTTTTATTTACCTTAATTTCATCATACCAATCCATTTCGTTAATATCCCTATATCCATTTGTTTTAAAATATTTTCCAAGCTTAAGTGGAACCATCACTTTGGTATTTTTAAATGGAAACCTTCTAATAGTCATCATATCTTGATGATCATAATGATTATGAGTGAGTAGAAATAGGTCAGTTTTAGGTATCTCATTCAATTTCAAAGCTGGTTCAGTAAATCTCTTTGGTCCAAATATAAGAGGACCAGCATTTTTAGAAAAAACAGGATCAGTAATAATAGTAGTCTCTCCCAATTTAATTATAAATGTAGCATGACCAATCCATGCAATGTAATCATCATTCTTGTATTTTTCTAAATCTTTTAATACTTGGTCTTTATTTAATACATGACCATCAGAAATTGTCATATCAAGTTTCTTTTTTTCTTTATTAAATATTTTATATGACCATTTGACGTTTGTATCTCTTTTTGGTGATCCTTCAGGATTTCTAAAAGTGCCATCAGGTAAATGGTGATAAGGTTTTTTTTCCATAGCTAATAAATGAGTTTTGCAAATAATTATTAATAATATAAAACTTAAGATTTTATGTATTAAAATTTTTTTGTCGAACCTTTCAAATTCATTAAATAAAATTCATAATATAATTTTGGAAATTTTTTTTTAAGCACTCCTTTCAATTTTTTAAATGAATCATTGTGTATTTTATTTTCATTAATTTCATTAAATTGTCTAGCATTGTTAACAAATTTTGCTGCTCCGCAGTCTTGATGATTGATAACTATCAATTTATCAATTTTGTGTAATTGAATAGAAGTTGATAAGTTATCAATAAAAGTCTTTTGCCATTTCTTAAATTTTACATGGGTTACGCCTACAGCGGCTCCAGCAATGGTGAAATGACTATACTTACCGTAAAGTTTTCTTTTTTTTAGATAGTTAAATACCTTAGGTTGAAACCTTGGATCTATACATGATAAAACCATAGCTTTATATTTTTTATTCATATTTTTATTTATCTTTTTAAATGATCTTATATTCAAAATTTTGAGTTTCTTCATTAACTTGTAATAACTTAGCACCATTTTTTGAATGAAATTTTGTAGCCATTTCAGTTAGAGGTGACAATGTAATCAATCTATTCAAATGATTTGATTGTTTTATTTTCTTAAAAACTTCCTTAACAATTAATTTTCCTCCACCTTTTTTTTTAGACCAAACAGTATAGGCAACTGCAATTTTACCGATATTTTGATCTCTTAAAGCACTTTGTAAGTATGCATCATGACTCATTTTTTCTAACTCTTTAACACTTTTCGGAATTTTATTTGTATATGCAAAACACATTACTGCATGAATTTCTCCTTGATATTTTACTCCAAAAATTTTACGACCAAATCCTGTTCTAAATTCATTACTTAACTCAGGTCTAACAGGATCCTCATTAATATTACATTCTTTAAGTTCTACTAATTCAGCTCCTTTAACCCATTCAAAAAAATTATCTAAATTTTTGCTTATAATTTGTCTATTTTTTCTTATTCTAGCTTTGATTCGAGATTTTAATTTTTTTTTCAAAATTTTAATCATTTGACTTATTTATCATCTAAAATTTGTCGCAGGTAGGCATTTTTGTCATACCAGGTAGTTTAGAAGTAATAATGATTATTTGATTTACTCAATAAATGCTTAAAATGATAATAATGGAAAAATTAAAAAACTGGATGTCTGAAAGTGCTAATATTCTTTTCGATGATAGTAAAAATGATTTAAGATCATTACCAAAATCAGTCAGACTTCAAATCTTATTAGTCTTGAGTTTCATTTGGACAACTGTTTTTAGTCTTTATATTTTTTCTTATTCTACTTTTGCATTTGGATGGGCTGGGACCTATATTGCGCACATTGGACTAATTTTTGCTGTTTATATGACATTTAAACAATTTCATCGTGCTGAAGAAAAGTCTAGTAGTGTCTTTAAGACTAAAAATTTTGACCCTTTTAAGATTATGTCTATAGTATTTGTAGTAGTTTTTATGTTTGTTTTTTCAAAAGGTATAGAGGTTCTAAATTCAAACAATTCTTATGATATTAAATATGATGGTCCAGACAAAACTCCTTGGGAAAAATGGTTACCCTTTACTAAAAAGAAAAAAGATTAATTATGAAACATCTAATTAAAAATTTACAACTTGGCTTACTGATCTTAATTTTATTAAGCACTATCATTGCTATATTTATTGAAATTCTAAATATGTATTCTGCAAAATCTGTTACTTTAGCAGATTTATTATTAATGTTTCTTTACTTGGAAGTAATGGCGATGGTAAGGGTGTTCTGGGAAGAGCAATCAATTCGAATTACTTTACCTTTGTTAATAGCAATTACTGCTTTATCAAGATTTATCATTATGCAGGGTAAAGAAATGGATCCATCAGCATTAGTTTATCAATCTAGTGCTATTCTATTAATAGCTGTTGCTATTGTTGTGATGAGACTAAGACATAGCTCAAAACTTGGTATTCAATTAAAAAATAGAAAAAAATAGATTTAAATCTGTACTACCCTTAATTATTGAGTAATAAAAGAGTGACTGTTATTACCAATAAAATGGTGCTTATTAATAAGTAATTTAGTTTAATATTAAATTTATCAAAAATAAATTCATTAATTTTTTCCCAAAATAAAACTATTAAGATAATAGCAATGGCAGGGACAATAAATTTAATCATTTTTTTTTAGATCACTAATTTTTATCACCAACATAAACTGAAACTCCTCTTGAATTAATATCTACATCAAACTTTTTATGTAATGGGGGAAAAGCTCGTTGTGAACAGTCTAATCTATCGCAGGTTCTACATGATACACCAATTGGTATTTCTGTAGATTTATCGTTAATATTTAAATTTTCTGTATATACAAAATCTTTTGCATATTTTGCTTCACATCCTAATCCAATTGATAAAATACTTTTTGATTGACCAAATCTCCCTATACCCTTTTCAACTGTTCGAGCAATACAAACATACTTCTCGCCGTTAGTCATTTTACTTACTGCTGCCTGAATAACCCCTGGTCTAGTTAGAGCTGAGTAAACATTCCACCTTGGGCATGCGCCTCCATATCTTGGTATTTCAATTCCAGATAATGAAAATCTTTTTGAAATGTTTCCAGCCATATCAACTCTTAAAAAATGAAAAGGAATACCAGGTAATTTTGGATCTTGCAAACTGGTTACTCTATGAGCTACTTGTTCAAAAGAAGTTGCAAATGTATTTTGTAATAGCTCTAAATCATATTTAAGTTTTTTACATTCAGAATGAAAAAGTTTATAAGGCATTAAAATTGCTGCTCCACAGTAATTTAATAAGGCTACTTTGGTTAATTTTTTTGACTCTTCTGAAGGAAATCTAAATTGTGATAAATAATATTCTATATCTTTTATTGCACCTTCTTGAGCTATTTGAGCTGCAGCATGAAGTTTTTTAGTTTCTAAAGAACTATAATCACTTAACAATAATTCTTTTTTATTTTTATAATAAATTTTAGAAAATGGTTTATTTTCTTCTGGTATCACATCTTTAACAGTTATGTTGTATTCAGATTTTAAATAATCGCAAAGTGCTATATATCTTGTTCTGTTATTTTTTTGAACTTTTTCAAAAACTTTATTTGCAAAATCTTCTAGTTTTGGAAAATAATTTTTCATTTCTTGAAGAAAATCTGAGATAACCTCACCTGGAAAAGAACTTTTTCTCCCATCAACAATCTTGCCAGATATTGTTTCAATTTTATTGATCATTTCATGATCTTTTTTTTTAAGAATATCTCCCAATCTGACAATTGCTTTTCCAATTTTTGGATTTGTTCCTACAAGATCTTTTACCTCTGGGGCTAAAATATCTAAATCTTCAAATAATTTATCATCCAAGATTTCGGAGAGAGTATTTTCTAAATTTATATCTGTTTTTGATGTTAACTGGGAAAGCTCAATATTTAATTTTTCACAAATTTTAAGCAAAAGATCCCCATCAATTTTTCTTTTTCCTCCTTCAATAAGGTTTAAATAGCTAGGGGATATATTTAAATCTTCAGCTAATTTGTTAGCTTGAAGGCCTAACTGTCTTCTAAAAGCCTTGATTTTTGGACCAATCTTTAAATCTAATTGACTCATATTTTCTATTTGTAAATTTTGTAAATTTATATTTACAAAATTTTTCCTTAATTTACAAGCTTTTTAAACTTTTTTATGGATTTTGTAAATCCTGTAAATTATAAAGTTTACATGGACGATAAATTAAAAAATAACGAAAATGAAGCTCAAATCATAAGACATGAAGACCTTGCTAGACACAATAGCAGAGGAATCTACATGAGAGACGATCATTGTGATTGGGGTTCAAGTGGAATGAAAGATCTAGTTGAGACCCTTAACGACTCAAACTAATTTTAATTCAGTCTACTTAAATTCATCATTTCTTACTAATTAACTTAAACAGCACAGGAAAAATAATGAGCGCAGAAAACATTTCGTATGACTTAAAAAGATTTGCAGGAATTAAAAGAGATTATACACCAGAGGAAGTGGAAAGATTAAGAGGCTCAATTAAGATTGAATATTCAATGTGCAAACATCAATCTATTAAATTATGGAATTTATTAAATTCAGAGCCGTATATAAACACTCTTGGTTCTCTTTCGGGAAATCATGCTGTGCAACATGCAAAAGCTGGGTTACAAGCTATTTACTTAAGTGGATGGCAAGTTGCAGCTGATGCAAACTCCGCTGGAGAAATGTATCCAGATCAATCATTATATCCTTACGATAGTGCCCCAAAATTAGTTGAGTCAATGAATAATGCTTTGATAAGAGCTGATCAAATTCAACACATGGAATTAAAAGATGGTGAAATGAAAGATGATAAAAAAGTTGATTATATGTTGCCAATAATTGCTGATGGTGAAGCTGGATTTGGTGGCCCATTAAATGTATTCGAACTTTCAAAAAAATTTATTAAAGCTGGTGCAGCAGGTGTTCATTTTGAAGATCAATTAGCAAGTGAAAAAAAATGTGGTCATATGGGAGGAAAAGTTTTGGTTCCTACAGGGACAATGATTAAAAATTTGAAAGCTGCTAGATTAGCTGCAGATATAGCTAATGTGCCATTAATTATTTTAGCAAGAACAGATGCTAATGCCGCAAAATTAATTACTAACGATCACGATGATAATGACAAACCTTTTTTAACTGGTGAGAGATCTCCAGAAGGTTTTTACTATGTTAAAGCTGGAATAGATCAAGCTATATCAAGAGGATTAGCATATGCACCTTATTCAGATTTGATATGGTGTGAAACTGCAACGCCAAATTTAGAAGAAGCTAAAAAATTTGCTGATGCAATACATAAAAAATTTCCAGGTAAACTTCTGGCTTATAATTGTTCACCATCTTTTAATTGGAAAAAACATTTATCTGATGAGGAAATTGCTTCTTTTCAACAAGAAATTAGCAAAATGGGTTACAAGTTTCAATTTATAACTTTAGCAGGATTCCACACGCAAAATATTGCAATCTTTGAATTAGCTGAAAAATATAAAAAAGAAGGCATGTCTGCTTACTCAAGAATTCAACAACAAGAATTTGCTCGTGAGAAAGACGGCTACACTAGTGTCAAACATCAAAGAGAAGTTGGAACTTCATATTTTGATGCTGTCTCCAATACAATAAGTAGTGGTAAAAGCTCAACAACAGCAATGGATGGCTCAACGGAGTCAGAGCAATTCTGATATACAATTCCTTTTGTTAATTATAAATTAAACTGACTCAGAAATGGCTCAGTTAGTTTATTAGTTTGAAATTGTTTATGTGTATGTTATGAGCCCATATGGTAAATAAGAATTTCGGTTTTGGCACTCAGATAAGAAAATCTCCATACTTTGACTCAACTGTTAAATGGGGGGCAACAGGATTTTCTGTATACAATCATATGTATATTCCAAGGGATTTTGGAAATCCTGAACAGAATTTCTGGAATTTAATTGAAAAATCTATTCTTTGCGATGTAGCTGTTGAAAGACAGGTGGAAATCACTGGCCCTGATGCTTATAAATTCATTCAAATACTAACCCCTAGAGACCTCTCAAAATTATCTGTTGGACAATGTAAATATGTATTAATAGTAAATAATAAAGGTGGAATAATTAATGATCCAGTTCTTCTAAGACTGGCTGAAAATCATTTTTGGTTATCTCTTGCTGATAGTGATGTTTTATTATGGGTTCAAGGAGTAGCTGTTAATTCAGGATTGGATGTTAAAATTATAGAACCTGATGTATCTCCACTTCAATTACAAGGTCCTACTTCAGCTAAGATAATGATCAAATTATTTGGTGAAGATATTAAAGATCTAAAATATTATTGGTTTAAAGAATGTGAATTAGATGGAATTCCTTTAATTATTTCAAGAACAGGATGGTCTAGTGAATTTGGGTATGAATTATTCCTTAGGGATGGCTCAAAGGGCAATCAACTTTATGGAAAAATAATGGAAGCAGGTAAAGAACATGGTCTTCAGCCAGGTCATACTTCGTCAATAAGAAGAATTGAAGGTGGAATGCTATCTTA
>CACLGJ010000020.1 GCA_902606445.1 uncultured Pelagibacteraceae bacterium | reverse complement strand
TCAAATAATTTTGCCATCAATTTTTTTAGCTCTCTTTGTTAATTTTTAAAACACCAATAAATGCCTCTTGAGGAATTTCTACACGACCGAATTGTTTTGATCTAGTCTTACCTTTTTTTTGTTTCTCTAATAATTTTCTTTTTCTATCTGTGGCTCCTCCACCATGAATTTTTGTTAACACATCTTTTTTAAACCCTTTTATAGTCTCACGTGCAATAATTTTTCCTCCTATTGCTGCCTGCACTGGTATCATGAAGTTGTGTCTCGGAATTAAATCCTTTAGTTTTTCACAAACTTCTCTTCCTGTTCTTTGAGCAAAATCTTTGTGTATCATCATTGCTAAAGCATCAACTGTTTCACCATTAACAAGAATTCCCAATTTGACTAAATCTCCCTCCTTATATTCTGCTATTTCATAATCAAAACTTGCATAACCACTGGTCATAGATTTTATTCTATCGTTAAAATCAAATACGACCTCATTTAATGGTAGTTCATAACTTAAAACAGCTCTATTCCCTGAATAAGTTAAATTAGTCTGTATGCCTCTTTTATCTTGGCAAAGTTTAATTATAGATCCCAGATATTGATCCGGAGTGATAACAGTTGCCTTTATCCAAGGTTCTTCTATCGTTTTTATAATAGTTTGATCTGGCAGGCTCGATGGATTTTGAAGATCTATTATTTCTCCATTATTTAAATTTACTTTATAAACTACACCTGGAGTTGTTGTTAATAAATTTACATCAAATTCTCTTTCAAGCCTCTCTGTAATAATTTCAAGATGAAGTAATCCTAAAAAACCACATCTGAAACCAAGGCCTAATGCTGATGAAGACTCCGCCTCAAAAGAAAAACTTGCATCATTTAATTGTAATTTCGCTAAACCATCTTTTAATTTTTGATATTCAGAGCTATCTACTGGAAACAGTCCACAAAATACAACAGGTTTACTTGGTTTAAAGCCAGGTAAAGGCTCCACCTTAGATTTAGTTGAGTCACAAATTGTATCACCAACCTTTGTTTCAGATAAGACTTTTATACCTGTGGTTATAAAACCAATTTCACCTGAATTTAATTCATTCATATCTTTAGGTTTTGGTGTAAACACTCCAACTTTTTCAACAATGTAATCCTGATCTGTTGAGAGCATTTTTATTTTCATATTTTTAGTAAGCTTTCCATTTATTACTCTCACTAAAATTACAACTCCAAGATAAGTGTCATACCAACTATCAACTAATAAGCACTTAAGATCGTCAGAGGGTTGTCCTGTTGGTGCAGGTAATAAAGTGACAATTTTTTCTAATATATCCTCAATTCCATCACCTGTTTTTCCAGAACATGGAACAGCATTATCTATTTCTATTCCAATTACATCTTCAATTTGTTTTTTTGTACGATCAATATCTGAAGCAGGTAAATCTGTTTTATTTAATACTGGTATAATTTCGTGATTAATATCTAAAGCCTGATAAACATTTGCAAGTGTTTGGGCCTCTACACCTTGAGTGCTATCAACTATCAAGATAGACCCTTCACAAGCATATAATGATCTACTTACTTCGTAACTAAAATCAACATGTCCAGGTGTATCTATTATATTTAATATGTAATTTTTTCCGTTTTTTGATTTATAATTTAATTTGACTGTTTGAGCTTTAATTGTAATTCCACGTTCTCGCTCAATATCCATTGAATCTAAAACTTGAGCTTTCATTTCTCTTTCTGTCAAACCTCCACACTTATGAATTATTCTATCAGCAATAGTAGATTTCCCATGATCGATATGTGCTATAATGGCAAAGTTTCTTATATGATCAATAGTGCTCATTCTTTCTATGATCTAATCTTAGCACCAGTTTTATTTTCAACTGTTTTAATTATTGAATTATTGATATTTTCTAAATCATTATCATTCAATGTTTTTTCAGATGATTGAATTGTTACGCTAATTGCAATCGATTTTTGGTTTTCTGGAATATTTTCACCTTCATAAACATCAAAAACTTTTATATTGCTAATCAACTTTTGATCTATACTTGAGATAGCATTAATTAAATCTTGAGCTTTTACATCTTTATTAATAATAAACGCAAAGTCTCTTTCAGATTTTTGATAGTCTGAAACTTCAAATTTTGTTTTTTGGTCATTTAGTGACTTTTTTGATAATTTAAAATTATCTACAAAAATTTCAAAACCAATTAAAGAATCAGTTTTTATGTCAATTTTTTTTATTATGTTTGGATGAATTTCGCCAAAGTAAGCTGCTAATTGATCTTTGTTCTCATTTAAAATCAGTCTACCTGACTTGCCTGGATGATAGTAATTTGGGGTTTCGCTATCTATAAAAAATTTATCTGAATTATATCCAGCTTCTACTAAAGTTTGAACTACATCTCTTTTGGCATCAAATACATCAACATTTCTCTCTTTTTCGATCCAGGATAATCTTGATCTTTTACCTGCCGATAAACCACCAACTACGGTTTTTTGTTCACCTGGATTTGAGCCAATAAAAACTGGACCTATTTCAAATATTGATAAATCTTTAGCACCTCTATCCAAATTTTTACTCATATACAAAATCAAATTTGAAAATATTGAGTTTCTCAAAACACCTAAATCTGAACTTATAGGATTTATAATCTTAATTTCTTTATTCTTATCTTTAAAATAATCATTGTAATTTGCATCAGTAAATGACCATGTTATTGTCTCTAAGTACCCCTTTGAAGCAATCGCTCTTTGTAAAAAGTGAAAAAACTTTTGCGGCTGCGTTAACGTAGATTTGGTTCTTTCTTTTATTGGATCTACTATTTTTATTTTATCATAGCCAGTGATTCTCACTAACTCTTCAACGATATCTATTTCCTGTGAAATATCTGGTCTCCATGTTGGAATAGTTATTCTTAAATTTTTTTTTTCTTTTTTAATTTTGAAACCAAGGTCCTCTAAAATTTTTACCATCTCCTTAGTTGAAATTTTAAATCCTGTTATTTTTTCAAATAAACTTGTATTAAATTTAACAGTTTTAGTTTTGTCTTTTTCAATCTTTTGAACATCAATTTTGCTAATTTCCCCACCACAAATCTCTTTAATCAATAATGCTGCTTTATTTAATCCTTCTTCAATAGAAAGTGGATCAATGCCTCTTTCAAACCTAAATTTTGCATCTGTATCTAAGTTTAGTTCTTTAGATGTTCTTCTAATAGATCTAGGTTTAAAATAGGCTGACTCTAATAATATATTTTTTGTATTTAGCTCTGTACCAGATCTTGTGCCTCCAATAATACCACCTAATCCTAATACGCCTTTGTTGTCACTGATTACACACATCCCTTCATTTAATTTATAAATTTTATTATCTAAAGCGGTGAACTCTTCTCCAGACTTTGAATTTCTAATTATAATGCCTTTTTCAATTTTATCAGCATCATAAGCATGTAACGGGCGATTGAGATCAAACATAACATAATTAGTAATATCAACTATTGCTGAAATTGGTTTTTGTCCAATTGAAACTAGTTTATCTTTTAACCATTTAGGACTTTCAATATTTTTCACATTAGTGATTAAACAACTACCAAAAGAACTACATCCTTGATTTTTTTCCTTACTAATTTTTACTTTGATAGTTTGATTGTTTTTAGACTTAATTTTCTTTTCTTTAAAACTTTTTAGTTTTCCAAAACCTGATGCAGCAAGATCTCTTGCGATTCCTTTAACCCCAAGACAGTCTGGCCTATTAGGAGTAATAGATAGATCTATAAGATTAGAATTATTCTTAAAAAAATAACTTTTTCCAATATTTTTTTTAAATTTTTTTGTAGATAATTCTATTATTCCATCACTTTCATCTGATAAATTTAACTCAGACTCCGAACATAGCATTCCATAAGATGTAACATTTCTAATTTTAGCCACTACTAACTTTGATTTAGTTTTTGGAATAACAGCTCCAGGAGGTGCATATATTGTTATCAATCCCTCTCTTGCATTAGGTGCACCACATATAACTTTTTTTATTTCTTTTTCTCCCACGAAAACATCACAAACTTTAAGTCGATCTGCATTAGGATGTTTCTCTGTTTTTACAATTTTTGCTATTTTAAATAAATCAAGATCAGATGATATGTTCTCTACTCTTTCAACTTCAAGCCCAATATTTGTTAACTGTTCTAAAAGCTTGTCTTCTTTGAGGTTTGTATCTAAATGATCTTTTAGCCAGTTAAATGTTATTTTCATCGACTTAGGCCTCTATAATTTGTTGGCACATCCAATGGATCAAAACCAAAATGATTTAACCATCTATAATCACACTCAAAAAAAGCTCTTAAATCATTAATACCATATTTAAGCATAGCTAATCGATCAATTCCAATTCCAAATGCATATCCTTGATACTTTAATGGATCAACTTTAACATTCTTTAAAACATTTGGATGAACCATTCCACATCCAAGAATTTCTAGCCATTGGTCACCTTCTCCTATAATAATTTTTCCATCTTTAATTTCATAACCAATATCCACTTCTGCTGATGGTTCGGTAAACGGGAAGTGACTTGGTCTAAATCTCATTTTAATTTTTTCAACTTCAAAAAACTCTTTAATAAAATAATTCAGACAACCCTTTAGGTGTCCCATATTTATATTTTTGTCTATATGCAAACCTTCTACTTGATGAAACATTGGTGCATGTGTTTGATCGCTATCAGACCTATAAGTTCTTCCAGGTGCAATAATCTTAAATGGTGGTTTATCTTTCATCATTGTTCGAATTTGAACAGGAGATGTGTGAGTTCTTAATAAAATTTCTTTATTCTCGTCAAGATAAAATGTGTCATGCATATCTCTTGCTGGGTGATTATCAGGTGTATTTAAGGCAGTAAAATTATTATATTCATTTTCAATATCTGGACCTTCTTCGACACTAAAACCTATCTCAGAAAAAATAGATGAAATCTCATCTATTGTTTGTGAAACAGGATGAATTTTACCTCTAACAAATGATCTTTCAGGAAGAGTTACGTCAATTTTTTCTTTTTCTAATTTTTCATTTATTTTTTTTGACTCAATTTCACTAATTTTATCATTTATTATTTTTTGTAAATCGTCTTTAATTTGGTTTAATTCTGACGCAAATTTTTTCCTATCCGTCTCTTGTATAGATCCAATATTTTTGAATTGAGATGAAATTAAACCATTTTTACCTAATAACTCTGTTTTAATTTGATTAATTTCCTCTAAACTTAAATTTTTATTAAGTTTAGCCAAATAGTCATTTTTAATATTTTTTATGTCTGACATATTTGTAGATTATTTCCTTAAGAAATAAAAACAATAGCGAAGATTAATTTAATGCAGCTTGAGCTTTTTGTACTATTATTTTAAATGCTGCTGGGCTATCATAAGCAATTTCAGCTAGAATTTTTCTATCTATTATAATGCCACATTTGGAAAGACCATTAATAAACTTTGAATAAGTCAATCCCTCGGCTCTTACACCTGCGTTAATTCTTTGTATCCATAAAGACTTAAAATCTCTTTTTTTATTTCTTCTATCCCTATACGCATATTGCATTGCTTTTTCCATAGCTTGCTTAGCGACTCTAATAGTATTTTTTCTTCTTCCCCACTGACCTTTAACAGCTTTTAATACTTTTTTATGTTTTGCTTTACTAGTTACACCTCTTTTTACTCTTGCCATTATTAACCTCGCAAACTGTAGGGCATATATGATTTAACAATCTTTCCATCCTGTTTGGACATTGTTGTCGTGCCTCTTAATTTTCTTATTTGAGAATTTGTTCTTTTAATCATACCATGTCTTTTACCAGCTTGTGCAGTAATTACTTTACCCTTTGCTGATATTTTAAATCTTTTTTTTGCTGAGCTTTTTGTTTTTAATTTTGGCATAATTCTGCGGTGTTATACAAAGATTGATATAAATTTACAACCTATATTAAAGCTTATAAAGGCTGAATTACCATAATCATTTGTTTGCCATCAAATTTGGGATGCAGCTCCACTTTACCTACTTCCTTCATATCTTCTTTAATTTTCGTCATCAATTCATTTCCAAGGTGAGAATGCTGTAACTCTCGACCCTTAAACCTTATCGTAAATTTCACTTTATCTCCTTTTGAAATAAATTTTTTTGCATTTTTAACTTTAAATTCATAATCATGAGTTTCTGTTACTGGACGCATTTTGATTTCTTTAAGTGCAACTATTTTTTGTTTTTTTTTAGCAAGATTTGCTTTTTTTTGGGCATCATATTTAAATTTACCCATATCCATAATTTTGCAAACTGGAGGATTGGCGTTTGGAGCTATTTCGATCAAATCTAAACCTTGATTTTTAGCCATCGATATAGCTTCATTTGTGTTTAAGGTCCCTAAATTTTCTCCATCACTTGTTATTACTTGAACCTCGGGAGATGAAATTCGATTATTTGATCTTGGCCCACGATCTTTAGTTCTTCTTTGAAAATAATTTTGTTTAAAATCTGCCACTTAGTTTGAAGATGCTTTATTTAAAGCAGAGAATTTTTTTAAGAATAAATCTAAATCCATATTTTCTTGTTTATTAGAATCCAATCTTCTAATAGTTACTGAGTTACTGTCAACTTCTTTTTTACCACAAATTAATAAAATAGGGACTTTTGCAAGAGAATGTTCTCTTATTTTATAATTCAAATTATGATTTTTTAAATCTACTATTGAACTTATCCCAGCATCTTTTATTTTTTTTGAAACCTTAGTTGCATATTCCTCAAAATCTTCTGAGATTGGGATTACTGCTGTTTGTAGTGGAGATATCCAAAAAGGAAACTTCCCAGCATAATTCTCTATTAAAATCCCAATAAATCGTTCTAGTGATCCAAACAACGCTCTATGTAACATAACTGGAACTTTTTTTGTACCGTCTTTGTCAACATAAGTAGCATCTAACCTTCCAGGCAAATTTAAATCAACTTGTACTGTTCCACATTGCCAATCTCTACCAATTGCATCTCTTAACACAAATTCTATTTTTGGACCATAAAAGGCACCTTCTCCTTTATTTATACTGTACTCTAGTTTTGTTGCTTTTACTGCCTCTAGTAATGATGCCTCAGCTTTATCCCAGACTTTATCTTCACCCACTCTTACGTCTGGCCTATCAGCATATTTTAAAACTACTTTTTCAAAACCTAAATCTTTATAAATATCTAGAATTAAATTAGTTACATTTAAACACTCACTAGTAATTTGATCTTCTGAGCAAAAAATATGTGCATCGTCCTGTGTAAAAGCCCTTACTCTAAGAAGTCCATGCAAAGCTCCTGAAGGTTCATATCTATGTACTTTACCAAATTCTGTTATTCTTAACGGTAAATCTCTATAACTTTTTAAACCTTGATTGAAAACTTGTATATGACCCGGACAATTCATAGGTTTTATCGCAAAGACTTTTTCATCGGGAGTCTCGGAAGTATACATATTTTCTCCATATTTTTCCCAATGTCCTGATTTTTCCCATAACAATCTATCTAATACTTCTGGGGTGTTTACTTCTTTGTAACCTGCTGCATCTTGGCGTGCTCGCATATAATTAATTAATTTTTGAAATAATGCCCAACCCTTTTCGTGCCAAAAAACCGATCCTGGGCTCTCTTCTCTAAAATGAAATAAATCCATTTCTTTACCAAGTTTCCTGTGATCTCTTTTCTCAGCTTCCTCAATTCTTTTTAAATAATCATCTAAATCTTTTTGAGACGCCCAACCAGTTCCGTAAATTCTTTGCAACATTTCATTTTTTGAGTCTCCACGCCAATATGCTCCAGCAACCTTTGTAAGCTTAAAAGCTTTACCAATTTTTCCAGAAGAAATTAGGTGTGGACCTCTACACAAATCATGCCAAGTATCTCCATGGTGATAAACAGTTAACTCTTCACTCTCTGGAATACTCTCTATTATTTCTGCTTTATATTTTTCACCAATTTTTTTAAAATGACTTATTGCTTTATCTCTTTTCCAAACCTCTCTTCTTGTTTTAACATCTTTATCAATTATTTCTGACATTCTTTTTTCTATTTTTTTTAGATCATTCTCTGTAAAGGGCTCTTTCCGAGCAAAATCATAGTAAAAACCATTTTCAATTACTGGTCCAATTGTTACCTGAGTGCCAGGGTACAATTCTTGAACGGCCATTGCCATAATATGAGCTGTATCATGTCTAATGACTTCTAAACCCTCAGGATCTTTTGAAGTAAAAATTTTTACCGAACAATCTTTTTTGATTGGAAAATATAAATCCTTTAACTCACCGTCGACTCTCATTATCAATGCTTGTTTTAATAATGATTTACTTATTTTTTCTGCAATATCTAAACCTGTAACTTCTTTTGAAAAATCTATTTTGTTCCCATCTGGTAAGGTTATAACTGGCATTTAATTTATTAATTTTTTGTATTCTGAATAAGTAGAAAAGCACATTTTTTCAACATTAAACTTACTTATAATATTTTTTCTCCCCTCGATACCAATTTTTTTTAGTGTTGTTTCGTCTAGATTTAGTACTTTTAAAATTTTTTCACTTAATGAGTTAGCGTTTCCAGCCTCAAAAAGAAATCCTGTTTTTTCATCAATTACAGTTTCATTTGATCCTCCGATATTACTCGCTATAATTACTTTTTCCATTGCTTGAGCCTCGACTGCTACTCTTCCAAAAGCCTCAGGTTCTATTGATGAAGAGACAACTAAATTTGAAACTTTATAAGCTAATGCCATATCTCTGCAGTGGTTTATGAATTTAACTTGGTTAGTTATTCTGTATTGTTCACTTAATCTAATAAGTTTTTTTTTGAATAAATCTCTACCTTGATCACTACCAAGAATTATTGCTTGGAATGCTTCATAACCAAGTTGGATATTAACTTGATTTATAGCTTCCAAAAAAAGCTCTTGTCCTTTCCATGAAGTTAAACGTCCTGGCAATAGTATTATTTTTTTATTTTCTTCGATGCCCCAACTTTTCAACAATTGCTTTTCCTCTACCTCAGTTTTGGTAGTAGGATCAAAATAATCTACATTTATACCTCTAAAAATGACTAGTAATTTATTTTTAAAGTTTAAAAATTCTGAATAATTATTTTTTATATGTGAAAATATGAAATTTGAACCAGCTATAACTAAATTTGATTTTACCATAATTGAGTTGTAAAATTTTTTTATTTTACCATTGAAATTATATGTGCCATGAAATGTT
>CACLGJ010000019.1 GCA_902606445.1 uncultured Pelagibacteraceae bacterium | reverse complement strand
ATCTGAAGCAAATATTGAGAAAGCTTGTGAAATATTTTTGAAAAACACAGGAGTTATTATTGATGAATATTTGTCAAAATTTAATCTTTATTGTTTAATTAATTCTGGAAGAGTAGAGAAGGCTCAACTTATTCTAGATCTTAAGATGGAACTTGGTTTTAATGAGGAATATTTTGAAAAAAAATTAAATTATTTATTTGGATATACTGAAGAACCTGAATTAACAATTTCTGAAACTTCTATTTTAGATTTTCATCTTGCACATAGAACTAATCCAAATTTTACTTTTGAACCAAAAAAAAATACCAGTCCAGAAATTTGGAAATATTTATCAGCATCAAATTTATTATTCAATATTGAAGAAATTGATATTCTTGAAGAAGAGAAAATTTCTTTAATCGAAAAAGCTACAAATGATAAAAATTATTCTGAAAAGGATTTATTTACTTTATATAAGAGGTTTCAATTCAATATAAATCAATTATTGAATACATCTGAATCCTATAAATCTTTATCTAATATAGAGGCTAGAGCATTAGTTTATCAAAAAGTATTATTAGAGTCTGATATCAATAAAAAATTGAAGTTAATTAAACTTTTAAAGGATTTATTTATAAAAGATGGATACCCAAATGCATTCGATACTGAGCTCAAAGAATTTTTAACAGATATAGAACCTAATGAAGTTCCATCTAATTTTACAACATTTTATTTTGATAATGTAAAAGATGAAATTGAAGAGCTGAATGATATTAAGTTTAATAAAGATATTTTACATCAATCAAGATTAATTAATTATTTTAATGGAGATTTTGCAAAATCAAAAATTGAAAAAGATTTAAATAATTATTTAAAAAAAATTAAGAAAGACAAAAAATATTTTTTATCTAAGAAAGATATTATCTTAATTGAGTCTATTAAATCTGATGGTATCAAAATTTCAAAAAAATATGAAAACCTTTACGAAATCAATGAATCTGAAATGCCAACTGACATTCAAGTTATGATAAATAATAATGAGATTGGATCCACTATTTTGAGAATTATAGAGGTAATTGGACAGGATAATTTAGAGGCTTTAGACGAAGATACATTATATTTTATAATTAGTGCATTAAATCAACTAGATATTGACTACATCAGAAATAAAATTTTATTAAAAGTTCTACCTTTAAAAGTTTAAAAATTAGTTTATTTATTAAATTCATGAGCATAAGACAGATAATTACTGTACCTGATGAAACATTAAAAAAAATTTCTGAACCTATAGAAAAAGTTGGTGTTAATGAAAAAAAATTAATTAATGATTTATTTGAAACTATGTATAATTTTAATGGGATTGGACTTGCAGCTGTGCAAGTAGGTATCTTAAAAAGAATTTTGGTCGTAGATGTGTCATCCAAAGAAGAAAAAAAAAACCCAATTTGTTTTGTAAATCCTATTATTAAAAAGATAAGTAATAAAATGTCAGTATATGAGGAGGGATGTCTGTCTATTCCAGATACTTTTATTGAAATTGAAAGACCGAAAACTTGTGAAATAGAATATATAGATATTAATGGAAAAATTAAAACTCAAGAATTTGATGGTCTATTGTCAACTTGTGTTCAACATGAAATTAATCATTTAGATGGAAAACTTATAATAGATCATTTGTCAAAATTAAAAAAAGACATGATTATCAAAAAGATTTCTAAACTAAAAAAAAATCCTGACAGAATAATAGTTTAAAATGGCTAAAAAAATTATTTTTATGGGTACACCAATGTTTGCAGTACCTATTTTGAAATCTATGTATCAAAATGGATACCCAATTTCTCATGTATACACTCAACCTCCTCAGAAATCACAAAGAGGACAAAAAATAAACAAGTCTCCAATTCAAGGTATAGCTGAAACTTTAAATTTAGAATTCAGAGCGCCAAAATCCCTTAAAGATAATAAAGAGGAATATGAATATTTTAAAAGTATAAAAGCTGATCTTGCTATTGTAGTTGCTTACGGTCAAATAATCCCAAAAGAATTCTTAAATTTAACAAAGAAAGGTTTCATAAATATTCATGCATCATTACTTCCAAAATGGAGAGGGGCAGCACCAATACAAAGATCAATAATGAATCTTGATAAGGAGATAGGTTTCAGCATTATGAAAATTGTAGAGCAATTAGATTCAGGCCCGGTATGTAATTTGTATAAGATAGATTTAAAAGACGATTTAAATGCTAGTGAAGTTGCTGATAATCTATCCTTGTTAGCAGCTGAAAAAATATTAGATAATATTGATAATATATTAGAAGATAAAGCAAATTTTGTTGAACAAGATCATTCAAAAGCAACATATGCATCTAAAATTCAAAAAGTAGAAGGTGAAATTAATTGGAACGATAATGCTAAAAATATAAAAGGAAAAATAAATGGACTTTATCCTGCACCGGGTGCTTTTTTTATTTACAAAGGAGAAAGATACAAAATTTTAAAAGCAGAAGTTGGTAATGGCATTGGTAAGCCAGGAGAAGTTATTTCAGATTATTTAGAAATTGCATGTGGAGAAAAGCAATCAATAAAAATTAAAGAAATTCAAAGACAAGGAAAAAAAACACAAAATACCGGAGAATTTATGCTTGGCTCCCAAATAAAAAAAGGAATAATTATTTAGAATGTTCAAATATCAGTTGTTGATTGAGTATGAGGGGACAAATTTTAGAGGTTGGCAAATTCAAAAAAAAGGAAAAACTATTCAGGGCCTCATTCAAGAAAAAATTTCTAAAATATTGAAAGAAAAAATAATCCTATTTGGATCTGGAAGAACAGACACAGGTGTTCATGCGTTAGAGCAATCAGCTCATTTTGAATGTACAAAGAAAATTATAAATTACGATAAATTTTTAAAATCTATAAATTATTTTTTGAACAAAGATTTAATCACCATCCTTAAAATAAAAAAAAAAAATAAAAATTTTCACTCAAGATTTTCTGCAAAAACAAGAATATACAAATATGTTATTATTAATCGTCTAAGCAGACCAGCATTAGATAAAAATAGAGTTTGGCACATTATGAAAAAACTAGATTTGGAAATCATGAAAAAAGCAGCACAAAAATTAGTTGGTACCAATGATTTTTCTGCATTCAGAGCCTCAAGCTGCAGAGCTAAAAGTCCAATTAAGACTATGAAATCTGTTAAAGTTAAATCCAAATATAATAAGATAGTAATAGAATTTCAATCTCAATCTTTTTTACAACAACAAGTACGGTCAATGGTTGGTTGTTTAAAATATGTAGGTGAAAAGAAATGGACTTTAAAAAAGTTTATAAGTGTAATGACTTCAAAAAAAAGAATTCTATGCGCACCCCCAGCGCCTCCTGAAGGTCTTTACTTAGCGAGAGTTATTTATTAATTTTTTTTTGTTACTCATGGCAAATTTTTTATTAATTCGCCACCTAGATTCGGCTCTTACAATATAACCACAACATATTTTAGATTTACATTTACATGGAAATTGTTTGTAATTTTCATCAAAACCAAAACCATAATCACAAGTAAATTCCTCACCTTTTTTAATATCTTTTATTGCTTTAACCCAGATTTTTAGTCCTTTACCATCATAATCACAATTATTATCGCAAGAATGATTAATTAAACCTGCTGTATTCCATGAAAAATCTCCATCTAGATCATATCTCTTATTTATAGTGAATAGATAAATCGGTTTACCATTATCATATTTGTTAGATTCTTCAGTTTGTTTTTTTGTTATTAGTTTTCCAACATAATCTATTATTTTAGTTCCCTCTTTAATATCTTTTGTTGCATAAAGACCTCGACCTTTTTTATCAATAGCAGATTTTTTAATTCTATATAACTTCATAAAGTTTTTTATTTAGAGCTTTATTATGATTTATCAATCAAATTCTATAAGAGCATCAACATGTCTTTCCGTACTATCTTGCAATGCTTTAAGATCATAGCCACCCTCAAGTATAGAAACTACTTTTCCATTACAAAATTTTTTAGAAGCCTTTAATAATCTTTTTGTAATTGTGTAGTAATCTTTTGCTGTAAGATTAAATTGAGCTAAAGGGTCATCTTTATGGGCGTCAAAACCTGCACTTATTAATATAAATTCTGGTTTAAATTCTTCTAACTTTTTTAATACACGCTCAAATGCATTTAAATATTCCTCTGAGCTTGTGCCGGCAGGTAGAGGTATATTGTAGATATTATTAAATTTCCCTTTTTCTTGTTCAGAACCAGTTCCTGGATAGTATGGATATTGGTGTGTTGATATAAAAAGAACATTTTCATTTTCATAAAAAATATCTTGTGTTCCATTACCATGGTGCACATCAAAATCAATTATAGCAATTTTTTGATATTTATATTTTTTTAATAAATAATTTGCACCGATACTTACTGAGTT
Organism: uncultured Pelagibacteraceae bacterium; assembly: GCA_902606445.1. GTDB lineage: Bacteria > Pseudomonadota > Alphaproteobacteria > Pelagibacterales > Pelagibacteraceae > Pelagibacter. The sequence continues at coordinate 5,220 of CACLGJ010000019.1, read as the reverse complement.
TAAAATACAAAAACCAGCTGCTTTATTTTGCGAACTATGATGTCCTGGAGGGCGAACACCACAAAAAGCATTCTTAAACTCTTTTTTTTCTACTCCATCTATTGCAGTAATTATTGACCCTACAGCATCAAAAGTTGCTTCCTTGCTTCCTGGAGAGATAATTGTATCTCCATCTAGTGAGGAAAAACCTCTTTTCGGGAAAGAATTTCTTACTAGACTTATATAATTAGCTTCATGTGTGGTTAAAAGTATCTCATCAGAAACTAAAGATGGTTTTTTCCATATAAGATTTTTATTATTAAGTTTTTTAAAATTATCTACAATCACAGCTACTCTAGCTATCTGTTCTGGATGACCAGGACCTGTATCATGATTTTGAGATGTATTTGATGTGATTAAACCAGTTTTCACTTAAAGTAATTTTTTAAAATATTTAAATAAATTAAAGTTAATTTTTTTAAATCTGAAATTGATGATCTTTCATTGACTTGGTGAATACTATTGTTTCTTAAACCAAGTTCTAATCTGGGTATTGATCCTAAAAACCGACTATCACTTGTTCCACCTCTGCAGTTTAATTTAGCTGAAAGTCTAGTTATTTTTTTGACAACGGTTTTTACCATAAGAATATCTTTATTTGGCTCTGTATAAAAAGCCTCACCACTTACTCTATATTCGATTTTAGCCCTACATTTTTGTTTTTTTGCAACTGAATTAATTATTTTGTTTAGTTTCTTCTTTAAAGCAGTTGATTTGAATTTGGTATTAAATCTCACATTAAATTTTGCGCTTGCAGTTTGAGGTACTACATTTTCTGATAAATTTTCAACATTCATTTTTGTAAATTCTAGATTAGATGGTGGCATATATATTGTGCCATTATCTAAAGGAGCACTTTTTAATTTTGCAATTATTTTTGCTAAAGCTGTACAAGGATTAATGTAAGAGCCATAAAATGCCGAGTGACCACTTTTTCCATATACGGTTATAACTCCATTCATAGAACCTCGTCTTCCAATTCTTATTTCATCTCCAACTGATTTGTTTGAGGATGGTTCTCCAACTACAGAAAAATCAATTTTTTCGCCTTTTTTTTTTAAGTATCTCATAACTGCTGGGCATCCGTTTCCTGTAGTTTCTTCATCTGCAGAAATAATTATGGAAATAGATCCTTTAAATTTATTATATTTTATAAAATTACTCACAGCGGTTATCCAACAAGCTATACCACCCTTCATATCTTGAGCACCTCTTCCGTTTAGATATCCATTGCTTACAACAGCTTTAAAAGGTGGAAATTTCCAATTATCTAAATTAGCAACAACATCTGTATGACCTAAATACATAATGTGAGGCTTTGACTTACCATATCTAGCGTACAGATTAAGAACTGGTTTTGATTCACTTCCTTTTGATTTTATTATTGTACATTTAAAACCGATAGCAGTTAATTTTTTGGATAAGAATTTCATTATCCCCTTATCTTCTGTTTTGATTGTAGGAAATCTTATTAGCTCCTGAGCTAATTTTGTTTCATTATAAGTTTTCATTAATCTATTCTCTTAAAAGATCATTAACTGATGTTTTTGATCTTGTCTTTTCATCAACTTGTTTGATTATTACTGCACAATATAAAGATGGTGCTTGTGTATTGTTTTTATCTGGTAAAGATCCTGGAACTACTACTGAATAAGGTGGAATTTTTCCATAAGTTACCTCACCTGTTTTTCTATTAACAATTTTTGTTGATTGTCCAATATACATTCCCATGCTTAAAACTGATCCTTCTCCAACCACCACACCCTCAACAACCTCAGACATTGCTCCTAAAAAAACATTATCTTCAATTATAGTTGGTAATGCTTGAGCAGGTTCTAATACACCCCCAACACCAGTGCCGGCAGAGACATGACAATTTTTTCCAATTTGACAACAGCTACCAGCACGACTAAATGTATCCATCATTGTACCTTCATCGATATATGCACCAATATTTACATAGCATGGCATTAGAACTGCATTCTTTGCGACAAAAGCACCACGTCTTGCAGCTGTGTTGGGAACCATTCTAAAGCCAGCTTTTTCAAAATCTTTTTTTGTCCAGTCGGCAGTTTTACCTTTCAATAAGTGACTTTTGTCTCTCCACGTTGAATATGGGCCCGCCATGATGTCCATTCCATGCATTCTAAAACTTAGCATAATAGCTTTTTTAAGATGCTGATGAGTTATCCACTCACCATTAATTTTTTCTGCAACTCTGGATCTTCCACTATCTAAATCATCAATGATTTGATTTACAGCATCCTTTAAAGACTTATCTGAATTTTGGTTTACTTGGTCTTTGTTTTCCCAAGCATCATTGATAATTTTTTCTAATGACATAATTAATTACTTTTTAATAGCCTTATTTCTTTTAGAAATAAAGACAGATTTTCAATTTTATGAGAAATATAATGTTTATCTGAATCCATTTTTCCAAAATGCTCATCATTGATTAACCAAACAGTTGTACATCCTCGTTCGTGTCCTATACTTAGATTTTTTGCAATATCTTCAATATAAATCGTTTCTTTTGGATTAATCCCAAATTTCTTAATCATCAAATCAAAAGTTTTTGCTTCAGGTTTTGGAACGTACCCAGCATCTTCAATATCAAACACTTTATCTCTTCCAAATAAGTCATAAATGCCTAGGTGGGTTAAAATATTTTCTGCATGCTGAGCGCTACCATTAGTAAAAATAAATTTTTTCATATCTAATTTTTGGAGTTCACTTCTCATAACTCTATCTTTTTTCATAAAAGAAAGATCAATATTATGGACGTATTTTAAGAATTCCTGTGGTGGTATATCATGGTGGATCATCAAACCATTCAGACTTGTATTATATTTATAAAAATAATTTGTCTGAAGTTCTTTTGCTGAATTCATATCTATTTTAAGTCTTTCAGAAATAAACTGAGTCATCTTTTTTGATACTTGACCAAATACTTTTTCTAATGAGTAGTTATTATGTTTTCCATAACAAACACCATCGAGATCTAATAAAAGATATTTTTTTTCTTTCAAGTTCATTTTCTTATTAATGTTCCTGATCCTTTTTCTGAAAGTAATTCAAATAGTATTGAATGATTTTTTCTTCCATCAATAATTACTACTCCTTTGACACCATTATTTGCCACATCTAAACAATTTTTAATTTTTGGTATCATACCTCCAAATATTGTCTCATTTTTAATTAATTCACTTATTTTATTGGTATTTATTTCTGATATTAATTTCTTATCATTATCTATGACACCCTCAATATCACTCATAAATATTAATCTTCTAGCATTAAGTTTTTTTGCAATAGCACCAGCAGCTGTATCAGCATTAATATTATATACCTGATTATTTTTGTCTAATCCCAAAGGAGCTATAACTGGGACTTTTTTTTCTTTTACTATTTGTTCAATAATTGATTGGCTTATTTCTTTTGGAGCTCCAACATAACCAAGTTTTTTATTTTCTTGTTCAACTATTAGAATATTACTTTGTCTATTTGTTATCCCTTGACTATCACATTTATTTTTTTTAAGTGCATTAGTAATTTCTTTGTTAAAATTATTCAAAACTTCCTCAACAATGTTTATAGATTTTTCATCTGTAACTCTTAACCCATCTATAAAATTGTTTTTAATTCCCGCCTCATTAAATTTGATTGATATTCTTTTTCCACCTCCATGAATTATAATAGGAATAAAACCTAATTTATTTAGTATTGAAATATCATTGATAAAATTATTAAATAAATCCTGATTAACCAAAACACTACCACCACATTTAATTACAATGTATTCATCATTATATTTTTCTAAATAATTTTTAACCTCTTGAAAAGATGGGCCTTCTGTTGGTAAGATTTTTTGAATTTCTTCCTCTGAAATCTTTGACATTAAGTTACAGTTTTAACTGTTGTTCTTTTCATTATAAAGACCTGCTGTGCCATTGTTAAAATATTATTTACTGTCCAGTAAATTACTAGTCCGCTTGGGAACGGTGCAAGTATCACAGTTAGAAAAAGTGGAAAAAATTGAAAAATTTTAGCTTGCATAGCGTCTGTTGGAGCTGGGTTGAGCTTCTGTTGTATATACATTGATACACCCATAGCTACGGGCCACGCTCCAATAACTAGGAAAGATGGAACATCATAAGGCAATAAACCAAATAGATTAAATAAACTGGTCGGATCACGCTCACTTAAATCATGAATCCATCCATAAAATGGCATGTGCCTCATTTCAATTGTTACAAATAATACTTTGTACAAAGCAAAGAATACTGGGATCTGCACGAGTATTGGTAGGCATCCTGACATAGGATTTACTTTCTCTTTTTTGTAAAGTGCCATCATTTCTTGTTGAAGCTTTATTTTATCATTTTTATGGAGCTCTTTAAGTCTAACCATTTCAGGCTGGAGAGCTTTCATTTTTGCCATGCTTCTAAACGAAAAATTTGCAAGTGGAAAAAAAGCTAATCTAATACAAATTGTAATTGCGATAATTGCTAATCCATAATTTCCTAATAATTTAAAAAAATAATCAATTCCATAAAACAAGGGCTTAGTTATGAAATATAAAAATCCCCAATCGATTACTAAGTCAAATTTATCTATATTTAATTCTTCAGAGTAACCATCTACAACATCAACTCTTTTTGCTGCAACAATGATCTGCATTTCATCCTCAATTGATGATCTGCTTGAAAGCTCAATAGCTTGGGTGGCAATATAATTTGCTCTAAATTTATTTTTATAATCAAAGGTAACCTTAAACTCTTTATCTCTTGGAGGAATTATAGAACTTATCCAGTATTTATCTCCGATACCAAACCACCCTTTTTTTGCAGTTTGATTAAATTTTTGTTCCTCAATATCATCGTAATCTTCCTCAATGAGCTCCCCATCAAGTGCTGCTAGCATTCCTTCATGTAGAATATAAAAATTTGAAAGACCCTCTGGAATTTTATTTCTTATTATCTGGCCATATGAATAAAAATCAAATTTTTTATCAGTGGAATTTAATACTTTTTGTTTAACAGTAAATAAAAACCGATTATCTAATGAAATCTCTTTTATAAATGTAAGACCTTGACTGTTCGTCCAAGATAGACTTATTGGATTTTGGTTAGTTAATTTACTGTTACCATCTAGCGACCATATAGACTCTGAATTTGGAAT
>CACLGJ010000018.1 GCA_902606445.1 uncultured Pelagibacteraceae bacterium | reverse complement strand
TAGGTTTAGTTGTTTTACACATTTGGGCTCTTCACGTGCCAGGAAATAACAATCCAGTGGGAATTGATATTAAAAAACCCTCAAAAGACACTGTTCCATTTCATCCATACATCGTTATCAAAGACGGTTTTGCTTTACTAATGTTTATGATCGTATTTGCTTTTTTTGTTTTTTATACACCAAATATTTTGGGTCATGCTGACAACTATATAGAGGCAAATCCACTTGTAACACCAGCACACATAGTACCAGAATGGTATCTGTTACCTTTTTATGCAATATTGAGATCTGTTCCAGATAAACTTTTAGGAGTTATAGCAATGTTGTCTGCAATTTTAATATTAGCAGCTCTTCCATGGTTAGATACATCTAAAATTAGATCAGCAGTTTTTAGACCTTTATATAAACAATTCTATTGGATATTAGTAGCTGATGTTTTGATATTGGGATATGTCGGGGCTATGCCAGCTGAAGGCCTTTATTTATTAATTGCAAGAGTAGCTACAGCATATTATTTCTTACATTTTTTAGTTATACTCCCAGTTTTAGGCTTTAAAGAAAGAACAATACCTATCCCCTTAAGTATAACCGAACCTATTTTAGGTGGATCAATAAATTTAGCTTCTGCAAAAAATGAAGTTAGCCTTAAAAATCAGTGAAAAATTTAATTAGAATATCATTATTGATTTTATTAATTATCGGCACACAGTTAAACTCTAACGCAGCTGAAAAAGTTGAATACCTAAAAACTGATTGGAGTTTCAAAGGTCCCTTTGGAAAGTTTGATCGAGCTGCACTTCAAAGAGGATATCAAGTATATACTGAAGTATGTTCCTCTTGTCATTCAATGAAATACTTGAGTTATAGAAATTTAGTTCAAAGTGGTGGACCTGAATTTTCAGAAGCACAAGCAAAAGCTATTGCCGCATCATTTGAGGTTAAAGATGGACCAAATGCAGATGGCGAAATGTTTATGAGACCAGGAAGATTATCAGATAAATTTGTAATGCCATACGAAAATGAAAAAGCAGCACAAGCAGCAAATGGTGGAGCTTACCCACCAGATATGACTGTTTTAGTTAAAGCGAGAGGAGGAGGAGTTGATTATATATATTCTCTTCTTCAAGGATATGAAGATCCTCCAACTGGTGTTACTTTAGATGATGGAGTTTATTATAATAAGTATATGTATGGAAATAAAATAAAAATGTCTAATCAGCTTTCGGATGGTTTAGTAGAATACTCTGATGGAACCAACGCAACTGTTGAACAAATGGCAAAGGATGTCACAACTTTTTTAATGTGGACAGCAGAACCCCATTTAGAAACACGTCACAGGATGGGTTTTAAGGCTATTGTTTATTTGATTATTCTAACAATTTTGGTTTATTTCAGTATGAAAAAAATTTGGTCACGTATTGAAACGAAAGTTTAAAATATCTCCATCTTTAACAATGTAATCTTTTCCTTCTAATCTTACTTTACCGTTTACTTTAGAATTGACCCAGCCTTCATTAGAAATAAAATCATCGTAAGATACTGTTTCTGCTCTAATAAAACCTTTTTCAAAATCAGTATGAATTTCACCGGCCGCCTTTGGCGCAGTACAATTTTTTTCTATAGTCCATGCTCTTGACTCCTCTGGACCAGAGGTAAAGTAAGTGTTCAGTTCTAAAATTTTATATCCTTTTTGTATTAATAAATCTAAACCCGTTTGATTTAAACCTATCATTTCCATATAATTTTTACGCTCATTTTTATCTAATTCGTTTATTTGGTTTTCAATGTCTGCAGATACAGTCAGAGTATTTTCTTCACCAAATTTACTAATAAAATTTTTTGTATATTGATTTCCATTTTTGACACTTTGTTCATCAACATTACAAACATAAATTTTTGGTTTAATTGATAACAAATTGCTTTGATTTAGAGTTTTTTTATCAAATTTTTCTTTTAAAACTGATATGTCTTTATTATTATTAATACAATCTTGAGCCGCCTCTAAAATTTTTAATTGATCTTCATCAACATTTTTTTTATTACTTTTTTCACGTCTTTTTTGGATAGACTCTAAGTCTGCTAACATCATTTCTGTTTCAATTATTTCCAAATCTCTTATTGGATCGACCGTAGGGTTAACGTTTTGAATATCATCAGAATCAAAACACCTGATCATATGTATTATGGCATCAACTTCTCTAATATGAGATAAAAACTTATTTCCTAATCCTTCGCCTTTAGATGCACCTTTTACTAATCCTGCAATGTCAACAAAAGATATAGTGGTATTAATTATTTTTTTTGATTTTGATACTTTTGCTAAATTATTTAATCTTTCGTCTGGTACTAAAACCATGCCAATATTTGGATCAATTGTACAAAATGGAAAATTTGCAGCTTGTGCTTTACTAGAATCTGTTAGTGCATTAAAAAGAGTTGACTTACCAACATTAGGCAAACCAACTATACCACACTTAAAACTCATTATTTATTGTTTACGGAGCTTGAGAATAAATCCAATTTTTTCTTAATCAGATCACTAATTGACTCAGTTATATTTTCAGTAATCTTATTTATGCTTTCAAGTTCATCTTGATCAAAATTTTGCAAGACATAATCACTAACTTCTATAGCTCCTTTTGGCTTTCCTATACCTATTCTAACTCTTGAATAATCTTTACCAATAAATTTATCAATAGAGGCTATTCCGTTGTGACCTGCGCTAGAACCACCAAATTTAGATTTAATTTTTCCAAATTCAACATCAAGATCATCATGAAACACAATTACATCCTCAGCATCAAATTTAAAATATTCTAGAAGCTCTCTTATACAAATTCCCGAATTATTCATGAAAGTTAAGGGCTTAATAGCGTAAATCTTTTCTCCCTCGATATTTCCTGTGGTCAGCAATCCTTTAAACTTTGGTTTTTGTTTTGATAAGCTAAATTTTTTATTTATTGCATCAATAATTTTAAAACCAACATTATGTCGATTATTTTCACTATCTGGTGTTGGATTTCCAAGACCTACAAATAAAAGCATAAATTTTTATTGGAATTTAAATTTCAGGTTAATTAATTATTTTTTTGTTTCAGTAGCTTTTTTATCAGTAGGCTTTTTATCATCACTCTCTTTTTTTTCACCCTCAACTGCAGGCTTTTCTCCATCTGCTGCAGTAGCCTCTGTAGCCTCTGCTCCCTCTGCACCTTCTGTTACTTCAGCTTCAGCTGGTTTTTCAGGCTCTTTCATGACTGTAGGAGCAGCTAATGTAGCAATAACAAAATCTCTACCTTGAATAGTTGGAACCACATCAGAATCTAATTTTATAGATGAAATTTTAAAACTTTCCCCAATATCCACATTATCTAGATCAATAGTTAGTTTTTCAGGAATTTTTTCACTTGGACATTTCAATTCAACTTTTCTTCTTACAATATTTAGTACACCACCTCTTTTAAGTCCTGGTGATTTCTCATGATTGATAAATTCTACTGGAACTTCGATTTTAATTTTTACCCCTGTGACAACTCTTAAAAAATCAATATGAATTGGCTCATCTGTCAATACATCATATACGACCTCTCTTGGTAGAACGTTTTGATTTTTACCATTAATTGAAAGTGTGATTATATTTGATAAAAAATTCTCTTTTTCTATTGTAGTTTTTAAAATTTTTTTGGAGATTGAAATCTTTTCATTTTTCTCTTTTCCACCATAAATTATTGCGGGCACGCTGCCACTATTTCTAATGGTACTTAATTGTCCTTTAGTTGTATTATTTCTATCCGTAGCGTTAAGTGAAATCATAAAAACACAGGTTTTTAGCCCATGTTCAGGAATAACTCAAGGTAATTATTTAAATAAATCAGATACTGAAGTTGAATTAGAAATTCGACTGATAGCTTCTCCCATCAATCCAGAAATTGATAAAACTTCAATATTTTTAGCACTTTTAACTTTTTCCAAATTATCGATTGTGTCAGTGATTACTAAATTTTTTATTACAGAATTCTTAATTTTCTTTACCGCATCGCCACTAAGCACCCCGTGGGTTATATAAACATAAACATCTTTGGCGCCTCTATCTTTAAGTGCTTTTGCTGCATTAATAATAGTTCCACCCGAGTCAATTATGTCATCACAAATTATACAAGTCTTATCTTTTACATTCCCAATGACATTCATCACTTGGGATTGTCCTGGTTTAGGTCTTCTCTTATCTACAATAGCTAAACCAACATTTAATAATTTCCCTAACGCTCTTGCTCTTTCAGTTCCACCTACATCTGGAGCAACACAAATTAAATTTTTACTTTTTATTTTTTTCTTCGCATGTCTTGCGAATATGGGGGTTGAAAATAGGTTATCAACAGGAATATCAAAAAATCCTTGTATTTGTCCCGCATGTAAATCTACAGTTACTACTCTATCAGCGCCAGCTTTTGTTATTAAATTAGAAACTAGCTTTGCCGAGATAGAAGTTCTTGGAACAACCTTTCTATCTTGTCTTGCGTATCCAAAGTATGGGATAACAGCTGTTATATTTTTGGCTGAAGATCTTTTTAATGCATCAATACAAAGCAAAAGTTCCATTAAATTATCATTTGCAGGTGATGAAACTGATTGAATAATAAATATACTGTTGCCCCTGATGTTTTCATTTATTTCAATATAAATTTCTCCATCAGAAAATTTTTTTATACTAGAATTAACAAGTTTAGATTTTAAAAATTTTGCAATTTGCTTTGAAAGTGGTTTATTGCTATTTCCAGATAATAATTTCATTAAAAAGCCTAATTAAGCATAATTATTGAAATATTTCTACCATAATCAACATGATTTAACTTTAAAGCTCTTCTTGCACTAAAAAAATTATTGTTAATATTAAACGTATCAATATTAATTTTTTCAATATTTTTTATTTTATTCTTTAAAAGACAAGATTTTACATAATTAGGTAAATCAAAATAAAGCCTTTTATACTTTCTTTTAAAAAATTTATTATTTTTTTTATCTTTTTTAATAAATTTTTTTTTAAAATCTTCTTTGACTTCATAATTTGAAACTGAAATAGCAGGTCCAATAGCCGCAATAATATTTGCAGGATCAGATCCTTTTTTAATCATAAAATTGATTACTTTACTAATTATATCTTTATATGCTCCCTTCCAACCTGCATGAATTGCAGCAATTAAATTTTTTCTCTCATCACAAATTAATATTGGCACACAGTCAGCAGTTAAAACACCAATTGGTAAATTTTTTAGGTTAGTAATTATCGCATCTGCTTTTGGTTTCGATCTAAATATATTTTTTCGGTCTATAAAAATAAACTTATTACTATGCATTTGATGAAGTAAAAAAATGTTTTTGGCAGATTTACTTATTTTTTTCGCTACTATTTTTAGATTTTTTTTAACATTTGATAGCTCATCTTTTGAGCCAAGACCACAATTTAAACTTCTATAAATGTTTTTTGACTTACCTCCAGTTTTATTAAAAAAACTGTGCTTTATACTTTTAATTTTTAAAAGTTTTTTTGATTTGATCAATTTAAAAAACCTATCTTAAAATTATTTCTTTTTTTTTTGATAAGCATTACTTTAAATAATTCACCCATTTGTTTTTCATCAATTAAGCGTCTTACCCGGTAAAATAGATCTGTTTTTTTTGAAAACACGATATCTTTACTAATTATTTCTGCTCTTTGAATAATCCCCATAGTTGTTAAAAATTTTTTTTGGTTTGTAAAAATTGAATTAATTTTTTTAAATTGATTTATAAATTTTTCAAAAGAATGAAAGTTTATATTGTAAGTTATATCTGAGTCTCCAATATTCTCCAAAATGTTTGAATATTTATGATTATTTACTGCTTGAAGAGTTTCATGCATTTTTTTTTCAGCATAGCCGTAATCAATAATTAACATTCCTCCATCATTTTTTTGAATTAAATTACAAATACACTTTAAATATCTAAATGTTTCTGGAGAATACTCAATTATGTTTTGATTTTTTGATATTTTAAAATTTAGATTTTTTTCAATTTTTTTAACATCAATTTTTTTTTCTCTAAACTCAGCTTTTTTTGGATTATTTAAGTCTACAAATCTTTCAATCCAACCATCCTTTTTTCTAAAAAATTGTTTAATTGGGATAGCATCAAAGAATTCATTAGCTAAAAAAATTGTAGGGTTTGCATTTATTTTTTCTAAATTTCTCAACCATGAGAATTTTTTAGATTTTAAATTTTTTTTTTGTTCATTAATTAAAAAATTGCTTTTTTCATGTATAATAAAATTACATGCATTGTAACAGTTAGGAAAATTTATCAGAGTTTCTTCAATTACTTTCATCATTTCGCCATTTCCAGCCCCAAGCTCGAGTAAATTAAATTTTTTTGGTGAGCCTATACTTTTCCAAAAAGTTATAGTCCAAACTGCAATTATCTCAGAGAAAAGTCTTGTTATATTTGGAGCAGTGATAAAATCCCCTGTTTTACCAAAAGGATTCTTTTTCATGTAATATCCATTTTTTTTATCGTAAAGAGCAAAATTAATAAATTGATCTAATGGTAAATTATTTGTTTTCACGATTTTCATATTTGAAATAGAATAAGATCACTCCCAATAATATAAATATTAAACTCATGACTTGCCCCATTGATAATTTTAGAAATATATAACCTAGTTGTTCGTCAGGCAGTCTATAAAACTCAACAAAAAATCTGAAGATGGAATAAAAAATTAAAAATAATCCAGAAATTAAACCAGGGTTTTTTGAAAATTTATTATTGAAATAAATTAATATTAAAAATAAAACTAATCCCTCTAACAACGCTTCATATAATTGTGAAGGGTGTCTAGGAAAATTGTCTACCCTAATAAATGTTACCGCCCAAGGGACATTTGTTATTGATCCATACAATTCTGAATTTATAAAGTTTGTTATTCTTCCAAAAAAAATACCGATCGGAGACACTAATGCCACTACATCTAGATATTCAAAAACATTATCATTATTTCTTATTGCAAAAATAATGCTTGCTATAATTATTCCCAAAACTCCACCATGAAAAGACATTCCTCCTTGCCAAATTTTAAATATATCTACTAGGTTATTTGAGTAGAAGTCAAAATTATAAAATAAAACATATCCCAATCTTCCACCCAATATTAAACCAATTATAATATAAGTTATATAATCATCAAATTTAGTAAAAATGTTTTTATTTACAAAATATTTTTTTGCCAAGTACCATCCTAAAACTATACCAATTATATATGCTAAGGAATACCAACGAATTTCTAATGAAAAAATTTCTATTGCAACTGGGTCAAAATTATTAATGAACATTATAAATAATTAAATATAAGGTATAAATATATATAAGATAACAAATAAATATATGAAAAACTCTAAATTTGTATTCGATAAAATTACAAAATTATTTGAAGAGGGTTTAGTTTCATCGAGAGATTTAGCAAATGAATTGATCACGATTTTAAAATCTAAAAGGGATGAAATTGTATTTAAGATGAAACTCACTAGTAAGGATGAATTTGAGGTATTATCTAAAAGAGTAGAAAATCTAGAAAAAATAATGGACAAGAGTAAGTCAATAAGAAAAAAAAAAACTAAACGGGTAAAAAGATCCTAACCTCAAGACCATTTAATTTAGATTTTTCTAGTTTTATATTTCCTCCATGTGAGCGAATTATATCTGAGGCAATTGAAAGACCCAAACCAACACTAGATTTTGTTTCACCTCTACCTTTATCAACTTTATAAAAAGGTTTAAAAACATTATCATATTCATTCTCAGGTATTCCTGGACCATCATCCTCAATTTTGACAAATATATTTGTACTCTTTTTTGAAAGCTCTATATTTATATTTTTTCCATATTTTAAAGCATTATCTATTAAATTATTGATACATCTATTAACTAGGTTTTTTCTTCCATTAAAATATACTCTCGCTGCAACATTATATGAGATATTTCTATTATTGTATTTTTTAATAATTTGATTCATCAATTCACTTAGATCAAATAATTCATCTTTTTCAAGATATGTTGAGCTTGTGAATTGAAGATATTCATTTAACATTTTTTCCATTTCATTTATATCTTCAACTAGTTTTCCTGAAAGTTCTTTATCTTTAATAAAAGCTGTTTGTAATTTCATTCTCGTTAATGGTGTTCTTAAATCATGACTAATTCCTGATAGCATTTCAGATCTTTGATTTAGATGTCTTTGTATTCTTTTTCGCATTCGATCAAATTCCAAACCAGCCTGTCGTATTTCAGCAGCTCCTGAAGGTTTAAACTCTTCAATTTCCTCACCTTTGCCAAATTTTTCTGCAGCTTTTGCAAGAGCAGTAATTGGTCGAGTTTGATTTTTTAGAAAAATAAGAGAAATGATAATCATTATAAAAGCTGGAACTGTGATCCATAAACCAAAAATTCTAGCTGAGGAACTTGTTAATCTATCTTTTGGAATTAAAAATTTAAAATAACCATTTTGGTATTTAATTCTCAAATCAATTAATTCTTTATAATTAGTTGTATTAAACCAATAGCCATCAGCTCCAAATCGTGATTTTAATTCTCTTCTCAAGGTCCTATCGATAGGACTAAACCATCTTTCATCATAACGATAATCAAATGCTTCATCCTTCACAAATTCAATATTCAAATCCTGATAAACTGAAAAAAGATTAGTTATTTCATTTTTATCGTAATTATCATTGTTATAAACTTCAATAAAAGTTTTTATTTCATTTACCAATGCTCTAGTCATACCCTGGTTAGTTTTTATCCAGAGACTATCAAAAAAAACAAAAGTAATTATTAATTGAAATACTATTACAGGAACAGCAACAATTAGTAATGCTCTGTAAAATAATCTTTTGGGTAGTAAATCTTTTATAAATTTATTCAATCCATAAAACATAACCAGCACCTCTTATTGTTTGTAAAAATTTTGGATTTTTTGGGTCTAACTCTATTTTTTTTCTTAATCGTGTAATTATAACATCAATTGATCTTTCTTTATCTAGATCTATTAATTTACCTATTTCCATTCTTTCAAAAGTTTTTCCAGGATTATTTATCATCTTTTCTAAAATAATTTTTTCTGTATTGTTAATTTTATATTCAAATTCATTTTTAAATATTAATTTTTTATTAAGATCGATCTTAATATTTTCAAATTCAATAACTCTAATTTGTTCAATTTTTTTTGTTTTATTTAAGATATTTTTTATTCTTAAAAGAAGCTCTTTAGGTTCAAAAGGTTTTGGTAAATAATCATCTGCACCTATTTCTAAACCTTGTACTCTTTCATTAGCCTGACCTTTTGCTGTTAATAAAATTACTGGTGTATCAAGATCTTTCTTATTTTCTCTAATAAATTCTAGGCCACTTTTGCCAGGCATCATGATATCTAGAATTATAAGATCAAATTTTATTATTTTTATTTTTTCATATGCATTTTCGGCACTATTCGAAGTATTAACTAAGTATTGATTTTCAATTAAGTATTTTTTTACTAATGATCTTATTCCCTCATCATCATCAACTACAAGTATATGTGCTAAAAAATTACTCATTTATAATTTTTTTCAATACATTATCAAAGTTTAGCACTTCTTCAGATTTAGATTCAAGTAAAGCATTATAAATTCTTTGTTTTTGTACTTTAAATATTTCATTAGAAATATTTTTACCTTTTTGATTTAGAAAAACATGTTTAATTCTCGTATCAAATTCATCTTTTTTAAATTCAACAGCCTCCAGTTTAATTAAATCTTTAAGAACCCTGTTAAGACTTTGTTTTGTAACTTTTAATTTTTTTAATAACTCAGAAATTGAAATGCCATCATACATTGACAATAAATGAATTACCTTATTATGAGCTAACCCAATTGAGTATTTATCAAGAATTTTTTTAGAATCCGAAAAAATTTCCCTATATCCGATGATGAATTTTTCAATTAAATCTTTGAGCTGTTCATCCTTTAAATATAAAAGTTCTTTCATGATGGGTAAGTTATATTGACATATTACAGATACAAAGATAATTTTCAGTAATAATTTTTTTTCATTAATGATACCATACGATAAAAGAACTGGTAAAATTTGGTATAATAGCGAGCTTGTTGAATGGGCTGATGCTAAAATCCATATATTAAATCATGGATTACATTATGCTAGTTGTGTTTTTGAAGGAGAAAGAGTTTATGATGGATCTATCTTTAAATTAGAGGAACACACCGCAAGACTTTTTTATTCTGCAAAAAGAATGGGAATGACAGTTCCCTATACAGAAGCGGAAATTAATGATGCTTGTAATAAAATTATTTCAGTTCAAAAAGTAGATAATGGATATGTAAGACCTACGATATGGCGAGGTAGTGAAATGATGGCAATCTCAGCACAACAAACAAAAATTCATGTAGCTATTGCAACTTGGGAGTGGGGATCATATTTTGATCCAAAATTAAAAATTGAAGGCATAAAATTAAATATCTCTAATTGGAGAAGGCCAGCACCAAATACAATTCCTTGGGATACTAAAGCATCGGGTCTTTATATGATTTGTACTCTTTCTAAACATGAAGCTGAGAGACAGGGATATGCAGACGCATTAATGTTGGATCATGAGGGAAATGTAGCCGAAGCAACTGGTGCTAATATTTTTTTTAAAGATAAAAATAATGAGATACATACACCAATACCAGACTCTTTTTTAGATGGCATTACAAGACGGACAGTTATTGAGATTGCCAAATCTAAAAATATTAAAGTTCATGAAAGAAAGATTAACCCTTCAGAGCTTTCTAATTTTGTTGGTTGTTTTTTAACAGGAACAGCCGCAGAAGTCACGCCTGTATCATGTATTGCAGAAAATCAGTTCAAGGTTTGTGAAATGATAATTGATTTAAATGAAAGTTATCAAGTTTTAGTAAAAAAGAAAAAAGCTGCTTAATCTTTATTGTCCTCAGATATTGCATGATCAATACCTTTACGTATATATTCATAACCTGTAAAAAGAGTTAAAGCTGCTGAAAGCCATAGGAGTATAATTCCAATAGTTTGAGCATTATAGTCTTGAAAATTTAAAATTCTATTACCAGTATCACCTGATAACAGAAGTCCTATAGAAACCATTTGTAAAACTGTTTTTAATTTTGCAAGGTTTGAAACTGGTAATTTAATTTTACCTTTAGCTAAAAACTCCCTTAAACCAGAGATCAAAATTTCTCTAGTTAATATGATTATAGCAGCTATAACTTCATAATTACGAATCGTTCCATCCATAACCAAAAGTATCAAAGCTGTAGCTACAATAATTTTATCTGCTATAGGATCTAATAATTCACCAAGCTTAGACTCTTCTCCAAGAAGTCTAGCCAGCATCCCATCTAAAAAATCAGTAAAGGATGCAACTATAAATAAAATTAGCGCTGTTAAATCACCATAAAATCCTGGTAAATAAAATGCTAATACAAAAAAAGGAACAATTAAAATTCGACCAATAGTTAAAATATTTGGGATTTTTTTAAGCATATTTAATTTTTATTCGTGAAAAAAGTTATATATCTTTTTTGCAACTTTTGCTTCAACACCTTCAACTGATTTTATTTCATCTAAACTTGCCGACTCAACAGAACGCGCAGAGCCAAAATGGTTCAATAGAGCTCTTTTTCTAATAGCTCCAATACCATCAATTTGGTCTAAAAGTGATTTTTTAATACCTTTAGCTCTTTTAGCTCTATGAGAAGTAATTGCAAATCGATGAGCTTCATCTCGAAGTCGTTGCATAAAAAATAAAGTAGGATCATTTTTTTCAAATTTAAAAGATTTTCCGTTGTAAAAGAATGTCTCATTACCATTATTTCTCATTTTGCCTTTAGCAATAGCAATCATTGGTAAATCATGTAATCCAAATTCATTCAAAATTTCTTTAGCAGAAGAATATTGACCTTTTCCACCATCAATTAATATCAAATCAGGTAGAGATAAATAATTTCCCTTTTCAAGCATGGCTCTTTTAAATCTTCTCGACAAAACTTCTTTTAACATTGCAAAATCATCTTGTTCAGAACCCTTAGTTTTAATATCAAATTTTCTGTATCTTTTTTTGATAAAACCTTCATTACCAAATGTTATCATTGCACCAACACTATTTGTCCCTTGAATGTGACTATTATCATATACTTCAACTAAATTTATAACATTTCTCAGATCAAATTTTTTAGCAACATCCTCAAATAAACTTTTATTATTATTTGTTTCATAAAGTTTTCTATTCAAAGACTCTTTGGCATTTTTTTCAGCCATAGCAATGACCTTTGCTTTAGTTCCTTTTTTTGCTGCATTGATAGAAATAGTATTATTTTCTTTTTTACTTAAAGTCTCTTCTATTAATTTTTTCTCTTTAATATCAGTATTAATTATTATTAACTTAGGAACACTTTTATTTTCATAAAACTGCATTAAAAAAGAAGACATAATTTCAGAAATATTTTGATCAGGATCATGTTTTGGAAAATAAGATTGATTCCCCCAATTTTGTTTAGATCTATAAAAAAAAACTTGAATACACGTTTTTCCAGACTCTTTATATGCAGCAATTACATCTGCATCAACTAAGTTCGCTTCATTAATTCTTTGTGAAGATTGAATTATATTTAGTGATTTAATCCTGTCTCTGAAAATTGAAGCTTTTTCAAAATCAAGCTGTTCACTTGCAGCTTCCATTTCTTTAGATAAATTTTTTTGAATATCTCTTGATTTACCTGATACGAATTGAATTGCTTGTTCTACTGATTTTTTATAATCATTTTTTTCTATGTAGCCCACACAAGGACCAGAACATCTTTTAATTTGATAAAGTATACAAGGTCTTTTTCTGTTCTTGAAAGTTCCATCATCACAAACTCTTAATTGAAATATCTTTTGAAGCATTTTAATAGTCCAGTTTGCAGTACCTGCTGATGCAAATGGACCAAAATAAAATCCTTCTTTATCTTTTTTTCCTCTATGTTTAGTAACTCTTGGCCATTGATCTTTTTCACCAATAAATATGAAAGGGAAAGATTTATCATCTTTAAGTAAAATATTAAATTTTGGTTTATGTTTTTTTATTAAGTTTGCTTCTAAGAGTAGAGCTTCACTTTCATTAGCAGTAGTTGTTATCTCTAATTTAAATGTTTGAGACAACATCCTTTCAGTTCGGATTATATGATTTTTTTCAGAAACATAACTCTTTAATCTATTAGGAAGATTTTTTGCTTTTCCTACGTAAAGAATATCATCTTTATGGTTGAGCATTCTGTATACGCCAGGGCTTTTAGGAATTAATGGTAGTTCTTTTTTAATTACTTCTTTTCCGAGTTCAGAACTTTTCATAACTTCTTTTTTTGGTAATCTGAATACCAACAGATGAACATTCTTTTAAAATTTCTAATTTTTCAATTTTTAGCATTATTTTACCTATTCTTTTGTCCTTAAATAGCTCATCAAACACGGCTTCAGCAAGGGTTTCCAAAAAATTGTAGTGTTTCTTTTTTACGAGCTTAGTAATTAGTTTTACAACTGTACTATAATTTACAATAGATTTGATATCTTTGTCGTTTGTTGGTTTTTTATCCTCATAATCAATCTCTAGACTAAATTTTACTTTTTGAGCTTTTTCTTTTTCGAAATCAAAATAACCAAGCTTTAATTTCAAAACTAATTCGTTAATAAGAATTTTTTTTTCGTAGTTAAATAAGCTTTTATTTTTATCTATTTTGACAATTTTGAAATTATTTTTTTTCATTCTTTTTCCCTCATTATGTCAGGTGTTTGCCAATTCAAATTTTGCCCACTATCTATTGCTAAAACTTGTCCGGTAATAGAACTGTTTTTGATAAAGAAGTCAACAGCATTACAAATCTCAATAACATTCACTTGTTGCCTCAAAGGAGTTGCTAAATATTGTTTTTTGAAATGATTATCAGTTTGTCTTTTATTTTTTATGGTTGGTCCTGGAGCTATTCCATTCACCCTAATGTTCGGGGCTAAACTCATGGCGCTAGTTTTGGTTAAAGTATAAAGACCAGTTTTACTTAAAGTATATGAAAAAAAAAAAGGAGTTAATTTAAAAACTCTTTGGTCAATTATATTGATAATATTGTTGTTTTTACCTTTTATATTTTTTGTAAATTCTTTAGTCAAATAAGCCGGAGCTTTTAAATTAACATCTAGGTGCTTATCCCAACTTTTAGACGTAAAATTTCTTAAATTATCATTTTCAAATAATGATGCATTGTTAATCAGGCAATCAAAATACCTTAGTTTTTTTTTCGAAAACTTTATAATTTTGTTTAAATCTTTTTCTTTTGAGAGGTCACCTTTAATAAGGTAAACTTTTGTATGATTTTTGATTAATTCTCTCTTAAGTTTTTCAGCATTAGTTTTGGAGCTATTATAATGAATTACAATTTCAACACCTGGACCAGAAAGTGATTTGGCTATAGCTGCTCCAATTCTTGTAGCAGCCCCAGTAATAATTATCTTATTTGCTTCCATTTTTTTTTACCTTTTTGGGCTCTTGTCCCTGGTAAACCCATAGTTGATCTGCCCTTAGGATAAATTTTATTATTTACACTATATTGTTTTACTTTAGGGTTTAAAACAATTTCTAACTCTGATGCTTCAAGTTTTCTGATT
>CACLGJ010000017.1 GCA_902606445.1 uncultured Pelagibacteraceae bacterium | reverse complement strand
TTGTGGTTTATCTCTTAAATATTTAATTTGTTTTGATCCCAAGTACCCCATAGATGACCTTAATCCACCAATTAGTTTAAAAATTATACTATCAACTTTACCTTTATATTTTGCAAAACCTTCTACTCCCTCTGGCACATATTTAGACAAATCTTTTTGTTTTGACTGAAAGTATCGATCAGCAGATCCTTTATTCATAGCACCAACTGAACCCATACCTCTAAAATTTTTAAATAATTTACCATTTCTCTTTATCAGTTTTCCTGGCGCTTCATCAGTCCCAGCAAACAGTGAGCCAATCATGACTGCATCTGCTCCAGCAGCGAATGCTTTTGCTAAATCACCTGAATATTTTATCCCACCATCAGAAATGATTTTTACATTTTTATTTTTTATTCCATTTCTGACTTCTAGTATTGCACTAAGTTGTGGGACACCAATACCTGCAACTAATCTTGTAGTACATATTGATCCGGGTCCAATCCCAACTTTAATTACATCAACACCAAGCTTTAACAAAAATTTTGCTGCAGAAGGTGTAGCAATATTTCCAGCACAAAGAGCAGTTTTTTTATCTTTTGTTTTTTTAATAAATTTTATTATTTCTGAGACCTTTTTTGTGTGACCATGAGCAGTATCAACAACAATCATATTAATTTTTTCTTTAAGTATTGCCTCTACTCTTTTAAACTCACTTGGCCCTGCTCCAACAGCGGCACCTACTAAAAGTTTTTGTTTTTTCACTTTTTTAATTTCAGTAATTTGTTTTTTTACATTTAAATTTCTATGAATAATTCCAATTCCGCCTGCTTTAGCAATAGCAATTGCCATTTTGCTTTCAGTAACAGTATCCATAGCTGAGGATAAAAGAGGTATGTCTAATTTAAGATAATTTGTTAATTTTATACTCGTATCAACTTCCGAGGGTAAAATTTCAGAATACTTGGGTGCGAGTGTTACATCGTCAAAGGTAAGCGCTTCTTTTATAGGAACCATGATCATTTATATACGATTCCTTTTAAATTAAAAGAAGCTATCTAAGATTTTTACAAATTATAAAACTTTCTTTAGAGTCTTTTCTACTTGATTTAGGTTTAAAAACCCTAACTTCTTTAAAAATTTTTTTCCCCAGTGCGACAATTTCATTGAAGGTACTGCCCATAAATATTTTTGAGATAAAAAAACCCTTCTCTGAAATCACATCTTTTGAAAAAACCATAGCTTCTTTGCACAATTCACCAGTTTGGATTGAATCAATATTTTTGATTCCAGTTGTGTTTACAGCCATATCAGACATGACTACATCAAGTTTTTTTTTAAGATAATCTTTTATCTGGTTCTGAGTATCAATTGAAGTAAAGTCACCCTTAATTTGTAAAGTATTTTGTATATCTTCCATCTCCTTTAAATCAACAGAGATTATCTTTACACTCTTAACTACTTTAGCAACATACTGTGACCAACTACCAGGAGCAGCTCCTATGTCTATCACTGACATTCCACCTTTAAATATTCTAAATTTTTCATCTATCTCTTTTAGTTTATAAGCAGACCTAGCTCTATAACCATCGACCTTTGATTGACGTACGTAAGTGTCCCGTCTTTGTTTATTTACCCAATTTTTTGAAATTTTATTTTTTTTCAATTAAGTATTGTATCTTAAACTTTTTAGTATTTTATTTTTATCTAAAGTCTCTAATTCAATTTTGATACTTTTATCCACTCGCATATCATTACCATCTTTCCAAACACCTGCTGCAAGATGCATTATGCCAATTTTATAATTTGGTAAGTATGGTTCAACAAATGTATTTTGTTTCTGATCATATTTAGGAAGTAAATTACTTGTGATCCAATTACAATTTAAGGGAAGAAATTCTGTCTCTAAATTATCAATATAAACAGACATATTAATAGCTAAACCTTCAGATCCAAAAATATTACCCGCTTTTAAGGTTTTTGATAAATTATTTTGCCAATTACTCCATCCTTTGGAGTCTTTCTCTAAGGAAAAAACTCCAATATTGATATGTGGTGCAAAAGCTAATTTTCTAGCATCAGCATAACCAATTTTAGATTTTACAGCATGTTTAAAATTTTGAGATTTGATTAACGCCAGCTTTCCAAAAAGCCAATTTACTTTTGAAGTAATCTTATATCCAGGGCCAATTGTTTGAGTAATTCCAAGCTTTCCATCATCACAAGCCTTAAAATATAGTTCTATGCAATTCCAATCATTTACCCACGCATCACAATCAATCCACAGATATTTTTCATAGTTAGGAAAGTATTTGGGTAAAAAAGCTCTTGAGACTTGACTTTTCAACCACTCTTTTCCCTTAACTTTATAACCAGGTACTTCAATATCCCATTCAGCATTTTTAATTTCATCAACTTTTTTTGATAAACTATCTTTCTGATCTTGTTTTAATCCTGCATCCAAAATACAAATGGAAACACTTTCACTTTGTTTAAATCTTTTAATTGAGTCAACTAGTTCATCTAGTAAAGGAAAATAATTAGCATCGGCTAAAGAAACGATTACATTTTTTTTCATTAAAGTACGTCTTCAAGGTCATCATCGTCTTGAATTTTGTCATTTTCATGTTGTTTCTGGATTTTTTGAAAATGGAAAAAGCTTATTGGTAATAAAAGGACATAAATTGCAGCACTAATTGCAATTACGTTAAAGGTATAAATTAATAATAAGCCAAAAAATAAAACTATTCCAAATAAAAGGAATATTGTTGTCTTTCTCGGAATCACTATTTTTTTAAAAGAGTAGCTTGGAAATTTACTAATTAGTAAAAAAGAAGTCGTGATAAAAAAAATTGGTGCTATTAAATCATAATTTAATGGAACAAAATTAAAACCGCTTAAACTAATTATCAAAGGTGTTAAAACTAAAATTCCTCCAGCTGGTGATGGAACTCCCTCAAAAAAATTATCTCTCCACGAAGGTTCTTGATTTGAATTTATATTGAATCTTGCTAAACGTAATGCAACACAAATTACATACACTAAACAAAGTAACCATCCAAATCTTCCTAAAGTATTGAGTTTCCAGAAATACATTATAAATGCTGGTGCTACCCCAAAACTTATCATATCTGTAAGTGAGTCTAATTCTTTTCCAACTTTAGAAGTACCTCTGATTAATCTAGCTATTCTTCCATCAAGACCATCGATTAAAGCAGCAAAGAGAATTGCTATAATTGCAAGTTCAAACCTACCATCTAAAGCAAATCGTATTGATGTTAAACCAATACAAACCCCTATTAGTGTAAGCATGTTTGGCAAGATCATTCTTGCTCTTTTTTTATCTGCTACGATCTTTAAATTATTTTTGGGTTGTTCCATTTTATTTTTTAGCTAATAGAGTTTCACCTGAAATAGCTTTTTGACCTACTTTTACTAATGGTTGGTAGTTTTCATAATACACATCTGCTCTACTTCCAAATCTTATCATTCCGATTCTATCACCTTGTTTTAGCTCTTGATCTTTATTAGACTCACAAACTATTCTTCTAGCTACAAGACCTGCTATTTGGACCACTATAACGTCGTTATTATTTTTATCTTTTATTTTAAAATAATTTCTCTCATTATCTTCACTTGCTTTATCAAGCGAAGCATTAACAAACGCTCCAGGCTTATATAAAATTTCTTCAATTTTTCCAGCACATGGAGTTCTATTTACATGACAATCAAATACGTTCATAAAAACACTGATCTTATTAAATTTTTTATTTTCTAAACCTAGCTCTTTTGGACCATCAACTTCTTCAACTTTTATGATTTCTCCATCAGCAGGACTAACTAAATAATTATTGTCATCAATAATTACTCTCTCAGGATCTCTAAAAAAATAATAAACCCAGATTGTTAAAACTAAACCAACTAAACCTAAAAAATTACTGAAGCTATAAAATACGATTGTAATAATTCCGGCAATAACTAGGAACTTGTATCCCTCAGCGTGAATTTTTGGAAATATTTTACTAAACATGTTCTTCTATTTGATAATTTTTCATTAATATGTATATAAAATTACGAAATTCAATTATTAAGATAAAATAAAGTGAGCAAAATTACCGTAAAAAACCCCATTGTAGAGTTAGATGGTGATGAAATGACCAGAATAATTTGGGATTTTATAAAGAAGAAATTAATTTTACCTTATTTGGATCTTGGCATTGAATATTATGATTTAGGTATGAAAAGTAGAGATAAAACCGATGATCAAATTACAAAAGACTCAGCAGATGCTATAAAAAAAATTGGTGTTGGAATTAAATGTGCAACAATTACCCCAGATGAGGCAAGAGTTGAAGAATTTAAATTAAAAAAAATGTGGAGATCTCCTAATGGTACAATTAGGAATATAATAGGTGGTACAGTATTTAGAGAACCTATAATTTGTAAGAATATTCCAAAACTTGTTCCTTCTTGGACAGATCCAGTTGTTATTGGAAGACATGCCTTCGGTGATCAATATAGAGCAACTGATTTTAAAGTTCCTGGAAAAGGAAAGATGGAAGTAAAATGGACATCTGAAGATGGAAAAGATGAAATAAAATATGAGGTGTTTAATTTTACAGGTCCAGGGATTGCTTTATCAATGTATAACTTAGATAAATCAATTGAAGATTTTGCAAGATCTTGTTTCAGCTACGGTCTGATTAAGAAATGGCCAGTATATTTGTCTACAAAAAATACAATTTTAAAAAAATATGATGGAAGATTTAGAGATATTTTTGAAGAAATTTTTGAGAAAGAATACAAAAAAGATTTTAAAATAAATAATATTACATATGAGCACAGATTAATTGATGATATGGTAGCATGTGCAATGAAATGGAGTGGTAAATATATTTGGGCATGTAAGAACTATGATGGAGATGTCCAATCTGATACAATGGCACAAGGTTATGGTTCGCTAGGTTTGATGACTAGTACTCTTTTAACTCCAGATGGTAAAACTATGGAAGCAGAGGCTGCTCATGGAACCGTAACTAGACACTATAGAATGCACCAACAAGGTAAAGAAACTTCAACAAATCCTATTGCATCAATTTTTGCTTGGACTAGAGGTTTGGCACACAGAGGTAAACTTGATGGTAATGACGACCTTATAAAATTTACAAATATAATAGAAAAAGTTTGTATCGAAAGTGTTGAAAATGGTTCTATGACTAAAGATCTTGCAATATTAGTTGGACCCTCAAGCAAATATCTAACAACTAATCAATTCTTAGATGTGATTGATAATAATCTCAAAAAAAAATTAAATTAAAGATTTAATTTTTTCAAAAGCCTCATCAATTTTATCTTTATCTTGTCCGCCTGCTTGGGCAAAATCTTTTCTACCACCACCACCCTTTCCACCAATAATTTCTGAACCTAGTTTTACAAATTTAACAGCATCATATTTATTAATTAATTTTTCTGTAACACCAACACCCAAACCAACTTTACCTTCACTACTTGCAAAAACAATTACGATACCATCACCTAATTCTTTTTTTCCACTATCAACCAATTTTCTTAAATCTCTAGAAGGTAAATCTTGTACTTTTTGAAATCTAACTTTTATACTATTAATTTTTTGGTCATTAATAATATTTTTAGTTTTATCTTGAAGAACTGATCTGACATTTAATAACTCGAATTGCTTTGAAAGATTTTTAATAATTTCTTTTAAATCTTTATTTTCAATATTTGGTTTACCCCCAAGCTTTATTATTTGAGATGATAAATCTTTGATTGTTTCCTCATCTTTTTGAGTAGATAAAGTGGATAATTTTTCTTTATTCTTAATAAAATCTTCAAGTTGTTTATTTCTAAGAGCCTCAACTCTTCTAACTCCAGCGGCAATTGATGATTGGCTAACAGTTTTAAATTTTCCAATATCTCCAGTGTTTTTGACGTGTGTTCCTCCACATAATTCTGTAGAAAAATATGCATCTTTTTCCTTACCCATCGAAACAACACGAACTTCTTCTCCATATTTTTCACCAAAGAAAGCGAGCGCCCCTTTTTCTATAGCTGCTTTTGGTGTCATAATTCTTGTAGTCACTTCTGAACTATTCTTTACGTATTCATTGACTAATTTATCTATTGTCTCTAATTCATCATTTGTAATTGGTTTCATGTGGCTAAAGTCAAATCTTAAACGATCTGGAGCAACTAATGATCCTTTTTGCATTACGTGTTTTCCTAAAGTTCTTCTCAAAGATTCATGAAGTAAGTGTGTAGCGGAATGGTATGCTTTTAAATTGTCTCTTCTTTCGACATCAATTTTCATTTCAACTTCATCCTTGATTTTTATTTCACCAGTTTTTAATTTTCCGTAATGAACGAATAAATCTCCAACTTTTTTTTGTGTATCTTCAACTTCGAAAAATGAATTCCCAGAAACTATTGAGCCTTTGTCTCCAAGTTGTCCTCCTGACTCTCCATAGAAAGGTGTTTGATTAGTGATAATCATTCCCTCTTCACCAGCAGATAAAATCTTTACCTCTTGATTTTCTTTAATTAAATTTAATACTACACCTTCAGATTGATTTGACTCATAGCCTAAAAATTCTGTAGACCCGCTTTTATCTTTAATTGAAAACCAAATTGTTTCTTCAGAGCTATCACCTGAACCTTTCCAATTTTTTTTCGCAAGCTCTTTACTTTTTTTCATCAACTCATCGAATTTTTGATTATCAACTTTCAATGATTTATTTTTTAAAATGTCTTCTGTGAGATCTAATGGGAAACCATAAGTATCATACAACTTAAAAGCTACCTCGCCAGGTAAAACTTTTTTAATTATTGAAATCTCTTCATTTAAAATTTTTATTCCTCTATCAAGAAGGACCAAAAATTTTTCCTCTTCCATTTTTAATGTTTCTTTAATTAAAGACTCAGATCTTTCAAGCTCTGGATAGTTTCCAGACATTTCTTTTTTTAAAGAATCAAAAATTTTATAGAAAATTGGTTCTTTGGATCCCAATAAATGAGAATGTCTCATTCCTCTTCTCATAATTCTTCTTAAGACATATCCACGACCCTCATTAGATGGCAAAACACCTTCAGCCAAAAGAAAGGAGCTTGCTCTTAAATGGTCAGCAATGACTCTAAAACTTGAAATGTTATTTTTTACTTGTTTTACATTTGTAACCTCAGATATTGAGCTTATCAATTTCCTAAAATGATCAGTTTGATAATTATCGTGGGTCCCTTGTAATAGAGCAGCAATTCTCTCTAATCCCATACCTGTATCAACTGATGGTTTTGGTAGGTCTATTCTTTTATCTTTTGATAATTGTTCATATTGCATAAATACCAAATTCCAAATTTCAATGTACCGATCTCCGTCTTGATCTTTAGTTCCTGGTAAGCCACCTTTTAAATGATCACCATGATCATAAAATATTTCTGAGCAAGGTCCGCAAGGCCCCGTTTCACCCATTGACCAAAAGTTATCTGAAGTTGAAATTCTAATAATTCTATCATCGCTAAAACCCGCTATTTTCTTCCAAAAATTAAAGGCCTCATCATCCTCATGAAAAACTGTTACGTAAAGTCTATTTTTATCTAAGCCAAAATCTTTAGTAATTAAATTCCAAGCAAGCTCAATTCCTCTTTCTTTAAAATAGTCCCCAAAAGAAAAATTTCCCAACATTTCAAAAAAGGTATGGTGTCTTGGGGTATAACCAACATTTTCTAAATCATTATGTTTTCCCCCAGCTCTTACACATTTTTGAGAGGTAGTTGCTCTTTGATAATCCCTTTTTTCTAAACCTGTAAACACATTTTTAAACTGAACCATACCAGAGTTAGCAAACATCAATGTTGGATCATTATTTGGAACTAAGTTGCTAGACTCAACTATTTTATGATCATTTTTTTCAAAATATTTTAAGAAGGTTTCTCTTATTTCATTTAATGATTTATCCGCCATATTTTTAAAATACAGCTTTTTTGTTCTATGTCTAGATAGTGGTAAAGGGGCAAAGGCGCCTATAATAAGCGCCTTTTATAATTTAAAGATGACCTTTAATTTTAGTTCTTTTTAGGAGGAGTAGCTTCTTTATCTGCTTCCTCTTTTTCAACAACTTTCTTCTCTTTTTCAATTTTTTCAGGACTTAATGGATTTCCCTCAATTTTCTTTGAAATCACACCAGCTTTTTCCCTAATTGCCATTTCAATTTCTGCAGCAACTTGTGGATTTTGAGCTAAATAGACTTTGGCATTTTCTCTACCTTGGCCTATTTTTTCTCCTTTGTAAGCATACCATGCTCCTGATTTTTCAATAATATCAGCTTTAGCACCTAGATCGACTAACTCACCCATTTTGCTAATTCCTTTTCCATACATCAAGTCAAATTCAACGACTTTAAATGGTGGTGCAACTTTATTTTTAACTACTTTCACTCTTGTAGAGTTACCAATAATTTCATCTTTATCTTTGATGGCACCAATTCTTCTAATGTCCATTCTTACAGATGAGTAAAACTTAAGTGCATTTCCACCTGATGTTGTTTCAGGACTTCCAAACATAACTCCAATTTTCATTCTAATTTGGTTAATGAAAATCATCATTGTGTTTGTGTTAGAAATTGAACCAGTTAACTTTCTTAAAGCCTGACTCATTAATCTTGATTGAAGACCAACATGATGATCGCCCATCTCACCTTCAATTTCAGCTCTTGGAGTTAACGCTGCAACAGAGTCAATTACGATTACTGAAATAGAGCCTGATTTTACTAGCGTATCAGCTATTTCTAAAGCCTGCTCTCCAGCATCTGGTTGAGAAATTAATAGCTCTTCAGTGTTTACTCCTAATTTTTTTGCATAAACTGGATCTAAAGCATGCTCTGCATCAACGAATGCACAAATACCACCAGCCTTTTGGGCTTCAGCAACAACTTGTAATGCTAATGTTGTTTTTCCAGAAGACTCTGGTCCATAAACTTCTACAATTCTTCCTTTAGGTAATCCACCTATTCCTAAAGCTAAATCTAAGCTTAAAGATCCTGTAGATATCGACTCGATATCCATAGCTCTTTTCTCACCTAGCTTCATAACTGAACCTTTTCCAAAATTGTCAGTTATCTGGCTTATTGCAGCATCTAATGCTTTATTCTTTTCTTTAACATCCATTTCTTGATCTTTGGTAGATTTAACTACCTTTAAATTATTTTTTGTCATTTAAGCCTCTTTTTTTATTAATTATTAACACTCGAATCATATAATTATTATGTACTACTTTTGTTCTCATTTGCAAGATTTAATTAATATGGCTTAAAAACCCTTATATTACTGGATTTTTAAGTAGGCACTGTTCAATAATCCAATAGACTTAAGAAGATTAAACTGTGAGAGAACGTAGTTTCTCTCTGAGTCTGCCAATGAAATCTGAGCATTTAATAATAAAGAGTTAGACTGAATAACTTCTAAGGTAGTTCTATCTGAACCACTATTATATTCAGCTACAATTCCCTCATTCGCAATTTCAGCAGCATTTACTTGGGCTCTTACAGAACTGAGTAGACTTTTGTTTGATTGATAATTTGACCAGGCGCTTGCAACATCTGTTTGGTTCTTTTTAATCGTATTATTCAAAAGAAGATTTTTTTGTGTCTCTAAACTTTTGTTTTTATTTAAATTTGCATAATTCTTACCGCCTGAAAAAAACGGCCATGTCACTGTTGCCTTTAAAGTATCTTGTTCTTTTTCATCATAGGTAGAACTTAGGTCATCCGTTTTTGATCTATCAAAAGATAAGGTAGCTGTTGGTGCTAAATCAGATCTTGCACTGGTAGTATCTTTTTTTGATTGCTCATATTCAAGTTGAGCTATAATTAAATCTGGGTTACCTTTTTTTGATATCTCAATTGCAGAATTTAGTCCATTCGGTAAATCAACTATTACAATTGATGATTTATCTAATGACTCTGCATCGTTAACTGAACCAATGACATTTTCATAATTTAGCTTACTCGTTAAAAAATCATTTTCAGCTTGGATTAATTTAGCTTGTGCTCCAGCTAAAGAAGACTCAGATTGAGCAACATCTGATAGGGTTATATTTCCTCGCTCAAGTCTAATTCTATCTGTCTCGACCTGTCTATCTAACAAATTGACATTGGATCTATTAATCTTCAGTTTTTCATTTGCTGAAATTAAACCTGTATAAGCTTCAATCGATTTATATAGAATTTCTTGTTCTTTTTTTAAAAGCTTTGCTTTAGCTAATTCAATGCCAATTTTACTTTTAGTTAATTCGGCACCTCTTCCAAAATCTATTAAAGTTTGAGTAATTGTTAATGATTGAACAGTTGGATCTACATCTGAAATTGTTGCATCTGTTCCATTCTGGTTAGTTAATTTATTGGTATCTTCTGAGCTTTTGCTTCCACTTAAGGTTACTGATGGCAAATACGAACTTCTTGAAACTTTTAATTCTTGCTCAGAAATATTTAAACTTTCTCTTTCGGCATTTAACTCATTGTTGTCATTATAAGCTTTTTTTAATGCTGCAGAAAAAGTTTCAGCAATAGCATTATTAAGCAAAAATATAAAACTTGTAATTATAATTAAAATCCTAATCATTTCTTTTTATATACAGCAGATTTAATTTGATGGTTACTATTTAAATTGAATATAACAGATGCATATTTTGGCATATTTCTAAACATGTTTTGAGTAATTCTTTGATAAGTTTGCATAAAATTTAATACATCTCCTCTACTCATTATTTTTGATTTCACTTTGCTTTGAACCCAAAGTTTTCTCTCTTGTTTCATTCTCCATTTTTGTAACAAACTAAAATTTTTTGCTTTTAAAAAAATTAAACAATTTAATTGTGAATATAATTTTTTATATTTTAATTTTAATTGGTTGTTAACATATTTTCTCCAAATCTGTTTTTGATCTTTCGCCTTTTCCATTGAATTTATTGTTTTCTTTAAAGTATTAGTTTTTTCTGATTTTGCACCAACACACCATCCTTCAAAAATAATAATATCTGGTCTCCTTTTTAAATCGTACCATTTCTTTTTATTATACCTGTCATCGATAGCTTTATTAAATGTTGGTAATTTTAATCTATTGAATTTCTTACTTTTTGACTTTTTAAAAAAATTTAACATCATATTAATGTCATGTGTTCCGGGTACGCCTCTAGTTAAAAGCATAGGGTGTACTCTTTTTGATAAATTTATTCGCTCTTTTCTTGTTTTATAGAAGTCATCTATTGAAATTCTAAAAACATTTAATTTAAAATATTTAGTTAAAATAATTCTGATTAAAGAGCTAATTGTCGTTTTACCAGTTCCTTGCCCTCCTGCTAATCCTACAAAATACGGTCTTTTTTTATTGGCTTTTTTACTGATCCAAAAACATAAAGGAATTAAGAAAGACTTAATCATTCTCTCTTTATTTTTAAATTTATCAGCTTTTGTTTCTTGAGATTTAATGAACTTTAAACAATCTTTTTTTACCTTACTAAAGCATAAACTAAGTTGTTGCATTAAAATTATTTTTTATCTAACGGATGGTTTTGACCATCATTTACAGGAACTTCATTCAATTTAAAAGTATCTATTTCGTCTATACAGCCTACATTAAACCCTGTCATAGCTGGATTAATCCTAGGATTATGATGAGTATAAATTCCACACTCAGAGCAAAAGTAATGTTTGGCAACTTTTGAATGAAATTGATAAAGTTTTAATTTATCTTTGCCTTTGACAATTTTAAAATCCTCATTTTTTACCATAGACATAATTGCTCCTTTTCTTTTACAAATAGAACAATTGCATTTTATTACTTTAGCTAAGTCTCCCTCTAAATTTATTTCAGCCTCTATAGCACCACAATGACAAGATAGTCTTTTCACTATTCTCCCCATTTTCCATGAAACTCATAAACTACCGCAGGTTTATCACCTACTACCCAACCATCATGACCTGGTTCTATTGAATATGCATCACCAGCTTTATAAGTTAATTCAGTTCCATCATCATGTTTTGCGCAAACTGCTCCTGAAACAATTACTCCAAGATGTTTTGCTTTACAACTATCTGTGCCAACTGTTGGCTTAATGTCTTGTGACCATTTCCAACCTGGTTGTAAAACTAATCTCATAACTCTTTGATCTCCTACTTTCACAATATCTATTTTGGCATTTTTAAAATTCGTGTTACTTTCGTCTGGATTGTCAAAAGTTTTGACTTCAATTGAACTCATTATTTTTCTCCTTTTATAATTAAATTAGAATTTAAAACTATCCTTGGTTGAAGTTATCCACAAGCATACAAAATATGGTTTTGATGTTCACGTTTTGATTCACTTTTGATTCAATTACGGACTCAAAATACAACCTCTTGCGTGTATTGTATAAATGGGCTATAAATTAGAACAAAACAAGAACATGAAACTAACTATTCCTTATTATCTTCATAAAGCTGGTGCTGGTTTTCCTTCACCTGCCACTGATTATATCGAAGAAGACATCGATCTAAACATGCATTTAATTAGAAATGTTCCGGCCACTTTCATTATTCGAGTGCAAGGAAAATCAATGGTGGATGTTGGAATTAATGATGGAGATTTATTAGTTGTCGACAAAAGTTTAAAACCAAAAAACTTTTCAACAGTTATTGCAAATGTTCATGACGAGCTTGTAGTTAAGACTTTAGTTCAAGAAAGAGACAAAAAATTTCTGACGTCAGGATCTAAAGATTTTTCAAACAGAATTTTAATTAATGAAGAAGAAGATATTTTTATTTGGGGAGTTGTAACTTATGTCATCCATTCAACGTACTAAAAAATTAGCTTTAGTTGATTGTAATTCTTTCTATGTTTCTTGTGAAAGATTATTTAATCCAAAAATAAGAAAAAAGCCTGTTGTTGTTCTATCTAATAATGATGGTTGTATTATCTCGAGATCTAATGAGGCAAAAGCTTTGGGAATTAAAATGGGTGAACCTTATTTTAAAGCAAAGGACATTATCGTTAAAAATAAAGTTGAAGTTTTTTCATCAAACTATTCCTTATATGGAGATTTATCTAGAAGAGTTATGAGAACTCTTAAAAGATTTAATGAAGAAATAGAAGTATATTCAATTGATGAAGCATTCATAGATTTATCAAACTTTCCAGATTCTGAAGTAGAAAAGGTTGGAAAAGAAATCAGGGAAACTGTTTTACAATGGACTGGCATCCCAACCAGTATTGGAATTGCTAAAACTAAAACTTTAAGTAAAGTTGCAAATCATATCGCAAAGAAAAAAATCTCAGGTGTCACAAGTTTAATTGGGATAAAAAATATTGATCCTATATTAGAAAAAATAGATATTAATGATGTATGGGGTGTTGGTAGACAACTTACAAAATTTTATCAAAAGAATGGAATTTACAATGCAAAACAACTTAAAAATAAATCTAATACTTGGATCAAAAAATGTTCAAATGTTTTAAGTTCAAGAACTGCAATGGAACTTAGAGGAATTCCTTGTATCAATTTAGAAACCACACAAACAAAAAGAAAAAGTTGTGTAGTTTCAAGGTCATTTGGAAAGAGAATAGAAAAGTTTCAAGAATTAAAAGAAGCAGTTGTAAACTATTGTTTAAATGCGTCTGAAAAAATTAGATCAGAGTCACTAGTTACAAAAGCAATTACTGTATTTGTTAGAACTAGTCCTTTCCAAAGAAATTATGGTTACTATTCAAATGCAAAGACAGTTGATTTTCCTATTGCAACAAACAATAGTATTGAAATTGTTAAGACTGCAGTTTCTATTTTAGAAATGATTTTTAAAAACGGTTATCAATATCAGAAAGCAGGGGTTATGCTTACAGGATTGCGAAATGATGATGGCAGAAAAAATTTATTTTCATCTAAGAAAGATGAAAAGATAAAAATTTTAATGCAATCAATTGATAACACTAATTACAGATATGGAAGATCAACACTAAGTCTCGCAAGTGCTGGGGTTCATAAAAAGTGGAATATGCGAAGACAATACTCTTCCAAAATAGATACTGCTGATTTTTATTGTTTACCAACAATTAGAGCTATTTAGTAAAATGACAGTTGGGCTCAACTACTGTCCAAGAGGCTGAGCCAAAAGGTCTATTTCCAATATTTAGATAATGATGAACTATATCCCATTGATAACTATTGAGATTACTTTTGTTTTTAGACCATTCTTTAAGCCTCTGAACATTGTCATGATCAGGAAATCTAGTTGCGTAAGCATATAACCAACCCCAATTACTACTTGATCTACTATTAAGATCTTGTCTTTTATAATTTTTAGCGGGTCCTGGATGCTTCATACTTTTTGCATATTTAAAAACAATTTGGTTTTTTTCTGTAAAATCTATAAAAAACTTTACAATGTTATGATAATTTTTACCTTTGTGCTCATAATCCCAAACATTATAACCTTGATTTTCAGCTAACATAGCAATGACGGCTAATGCATTCATGGCTCTTGCTTGATAAAACATTGCCCTTCCACCTCTTCTTGTTTCAATAGGCATACTTCCATCTTTCCTTTGATATTTTATAGCAGCTTCATAATTTTTAAATGCAGTTCTAAAAAATTTATCATCATTAAGTAAAATGCCTAATTGCATATGACTCATTGCAGATGATAGAGCATGATTGTGAGCTCTCTTAGGAGTGCCATTTGCACCAGATCCACTTTTATAATTTGAGTATTCATACATTAAATGTTTATTCTTCCTTACAATCCTTTTAAACCAATCTTTAATTATTTTGTCATCAGCTTCTGTAATATCTATTGACTGTTTTGCAAACGAATATGCCGCCATCATCGGTGATGCAATATAAAGATTAACAGTTAAAGTATCATTCCAATGTCTTCCTTCACCATCAGAGGGGCCCGTTCTTTTTGCAGCATCGGCTTTTGCCCATTCTAAGATTACCCTTTTTACATTTTGACATGCCTCGATATTTCCACCACTGCATGGAAAACTAAAATCTTCAAATTTACTGAGTGCATAATCAAATCGATTATCTAATCCATATCCCGAAGGTGCTTCAACCTTTA
>CACLGJ010000016.1 GCA_902606445.1 uncultured Pelagibacteraceae bacterium | reverse complement strand
CCAAATTGCATTGTTAACTGAGAAAATAGAAACTCTATCAAAGCACATCAAACAATTCAAAAAAGATAAGCATTCTTCAGTTGGATTGTTGAGAGCTGTAAATAGAAGAAAGAAATTGTTGGAGTACCTAAAGAAAAACAAAATGGACTCTTACAAAAACGTACTGTCGAAATTGAATTTAAGAAAATAAAAAGATCAAGTTGGATAGAATGGAACGAAACGAAAGAAATGAACGAAACGAAATGGAAATGAAATGTTTAAAGTATATAAAAAGGAAATAGAAGTAGCAGGAAAAAAAATAAGTTTAGAAACGGGTAAAGTAGCAAGACAAGCAGACGGAGCAATCATCGCTTCATGCGGTGAAACAGTTATTTTAGCAACAGTAGTAGGAGCAAAAAAGGTTAATCCAGATATGGATTATTTTCCTCTATCTGTTAACTATCAGGAGAAATATTATGCAGGTGGAAAAATTCCTGGAGGTTATTTTAAAAGAGAAGCAAGACCAACTGAAAGCGAAACATTAATCTCAAGATTAATCGATAGACCAATTAGACCTTTGTTTCCTGACTCATTTAAAAATGAAGTGCAGTTATTACCAACAGTAATTTCATATGATAAAGAGAATCAACCAGACATTCTAGCAATAACCGCATCTTCAGCAGCGCTAGCTATCTCAGGAATGCCATTTATGGGTCCAGTAGGAGCTTCTAGAGTTGGTTTTGTTGATGGTAAATATATTCTTAATCCATCAAAGGCAGAATTAGAAAACTCAAGTTTAGATTTAGTTGTAGCAGGTACCAAAGATGCGGTACTAATGGTTGAGTCAGAAACATCAGGTTTATCCGAAGAAGTAATGTTAGCAGCAGTTAAATTTGGTCACGAAGGATTCGTTCCAGTAATCGAAATGATAGAGGAACTTGCAAAAGAATGCAGAAAACCTGAATGGACTGTTGAGGAAAAAGATTTATCTGAAGTTAAGCAAAAACTTGAAGAAACTTTTACAGCAGATTTAACAAAAGCTTTTGCTACAAGAGATAAGCAAGATAGATCAAATCAAATTTCAGAAATTACTGATAAAGCCAAAAAGCTTTTTGAAGAAAATGAAAATTATTCCGATCTTGATGTTAACTCACAGCTTAAAAATCTTGAAAAGAAAATTGTTAGAACTGACATTCTTAAAAATAAAAACAGAATTGATGGCAGAGGATTGTCTGATGTAAGACCTATCTCATGCGAAGTTGGTGTATTACCAAGAACTCATGGTTCTGCTTTGTTTACTAGAGGAGAAACACAAGCAATTGTTGTAACTACTTTAGGAACATCTGATGATGAGCAAAGAATTGAAAGTTTAGACGGTCTTCAAAGAGAACGATTTATGCTTCATTACAATTTCCCTCCTTTTTCAGTCGGTGAAACTGGAAGAATTGGAACTGGAAGACGCGAAATTGGTCATGGTAAACTAGCATGGAGAGCAATTAATTCTTCACTACCTTCAAAAGATGCGTTTCCTTATACTTTTCGAATAGTATCAGAGATTACAGAGTCTAACGGATCTTCTTCAATGGCTACTGTTTGTGGAGCATCTTTAGCATTAATGGATGCTGGCGTTCCAATTAAAGAGCCAGTTGCAGGTATTGCAATGGGATTAATTAAAGAAGGTGATGATTTTAGTGTCCTATCTGACATTTTAGGTGATGAAGATCACTTGGGAGATATGGACTTTAAAGTTGCTGGAACTAAAGATGGAATTACTTCACTTCAAATGGATATTAAAATTACAGGTATTACATTTGAAATTATGGAGCAGGCTTTAAAGCAAGCTAAAGAAGGAAGAGTTCATATCTTAGGTGAAATGAATAAAGCTTTATCAGCTTCAAGAGATGAAGTTGGAAAACATACTCCAAAAATGGAACAGATCACAGTTGATAAAAAAGATATCGCCGCTGTGATTGGAAAAGGTGGTGCAACGATCAGAGAGATTGTTGAAAAATCTGGTGCAAAAGTTGATGTGAATGATGAAGGAGTTGTCACAGTTGCTGCTCCAGATGAAGAATCTAGAAATATTGCTATGCAGTTTATTAAAGATATCACCGCAAAAGCCGAAATAAATAAAATTTATTCAGGTAAAGTAATGAAGATTATGGAGTTTGGTGCATTTGTAAATTTCTTGGGCAAACAAGATGGACTTGTTCATATTTCAGAGCTTGCAGATAAAAGAGTTGCTAAAGTTACTGACGTTGTTAAAGAAGGTGACGAAGTAAAAGTTAAAGTGATTGGTTTCGATAGAGGTAAAGTGAAACTTTCTATGAAACAAGCTGCTGAATAATTAGTAACTTTAATTAAAATTCTAAACCCCTGGTAATGAGAATTCTGGGGGTTTTTTTTATGGGGCACCTCGCAACAAAACACCCCTAATATTTTTAACTAAATTTAACTATATTTTAGGTAATATTCTTAGGATCTGGCATCCCAACCTTATTATATCCAGCATCTACGTAGTGAATTTCACCGGTAACACCATTTGCAAGGTCACTTAGTAGATATAATGCTGAATTTCCAACATCATGGATGTCTACGTTTCTTTTTAGGAAAGAATGGTCTTCATTCCATTTATATAGAAATTTGGCATCTCCAATTGCAGAAGCTGCTAATGTTTTAATAGGTCCTGCACTAATTGCATTTACTCTCATACCCTTAGCGCCCAAATCTCTTGCTAGATACTTAACACTAGATTCTAAAGCTGCCTTACACACACCCATTACATTGTAATTTGGAATAGCTTTGCTTGCTTCATAGCTTAGAGTAATCAGACTTCCACCTGACTTCATTACTTTAGAAGCTTCTTTTGCAACTTCTGTAAATGAAAAACATGAAATTAACATACTTCTTAAAAAGTTTTCTCGTGTTGTATTTAAATATTCACCAGATAATTCTGACTTATCTGAAAATGCAATTGCATGAACAACAAAATCAATTTCACCCCACTCAGATTTAATATCTTCAAATAATTTTGTTACGTCTTCTTTTTTTTCAACATCACAGCTAAATGTAGTTTTTGAATTTAATTTTTCTGCTAAAGGAAGTACTCTTTTTTTTAAAGCATCACCTAAGTAAGTAAATGCAAGTTCCGCCCCAGCTTCTGCAAGTTTTTGTGAAATTCCCCAAGCAATAGATCTTTCATTGGCAACACCCATGATTAATCCTTTTTTGCCCTTCATTAAACTCATGATTATACTTTCTCAAAAACTAAAGCAGCATTGGTTCCACCAAAACCAAAACTATTAGACATAACTGTATTTAAAGTTGCTCCTGTTTCTGTTTTAGAAACAATTGGAAATTTTTTAGCTTCCTCATCCATCTCATTAATATTTGCTGAACCAGCAATGAAATTATTTTTCATCATAATCAAACAATATATTGCTTCATGTACTGATGCAGCTCCTAATGGATGACCTGATAAAGATTTAGTTGAACTTATTTTTGGAATATTGTCACCAAAAGTATTTTTAACAGCATTTAATTCTGTAATATCACCAACTGGGGTAGAAGTTCCATGAGTATTTATATAATCTATTTTATTTTTAGCAGTTGCCATAGCCATTTGCATACATCTGACTGCTCCTTCACCTGATGGAGCTACCATATCGTATCCATCTGAAGTTGCCCCATAACCTGTTAATTCAGCATATATTTTAGCCCCTCTTGCTTTAGCGTGCTCGTATTCTTCAAGCACTAGAACTCCACCACCACCAGCAATTACAAAACCATCTCTAGTTTTGTCATATGCTCTTGATGCAGTCTTCGGTTTATCATTATATTTCGATGATAATGCAGTCATTGCATCAAACATAGCCGTCATAGCCCAATGTATTTCTTCGCTACCACCTGCAAAAACAATATCTTGTTTTCCCATTTGTATTAGTTCCATAGAATTTCCAATACAGTGTCCGCTAGTAGCACATGCAGAACTCATTGTGTAGTTTGTCCCTTTAATTTTAAATGGAACAGCAAGTGTAGCTGAAGCTGTACTGGCCATTGTTCTTGGAACAATGAATGGTCCCATTAATTTTGGAGTTTTAGCTCTAGTTTTATCTGCTGCTAAAATTACATTTTCAATTGAAGGTCCACCTGAGCCCATAACAATTCCTGTTTTAAAATTGCTCACTTCACTTTCTTCTAATCCAGAGTCTTCAATTGCTTCTTTCATTGCTATATAATTATATGCAGAGCCTGAACCCATGAACCTAATTGTTTTTCGATCAATGTGATCCTCAAGTTTAATATTTGGTTTGCCATGAACATGACTTTTTAAATTATGTTCTTTGTATTCTTCACTAAAAGATATTCCTGACTTAGTATTTAAAAGAGACTGATGAACTTCTTCTTGATTGTTTCCCAAACAAGACACCACTCCCAAACCTGTAATTACAACTCTTCTCATTATTTGAATAATCCCACCTTTAAACTATCTGCTGAATATATTTTTTTATCATCTGCTAAAACCATTCCATTAGCAAGACCTACTGTTGTACCTCCTGGAGACATAATTTTTTTCATATCTATCTCATATCTGACATTTTTTACACTTTGTAAAACTTCACCAGTAAATTTTACAGTCCCAACTCCTAATGCTCTTCCTTTTCCTGGATTTCCAATCCATCCTAAATAAAACCCAACTAATTGCCACATAGCATCAAGACCAAGGCAACCGGGCATGACAGGGTCCTCCTTAAAATGACAATCAAAAAACCAAAGATTTTTTTTTATATCTAACTCGGCTTTCAATGAGCCTTTGTTAAAAGCACCTTTATCATCAGTAATTTCTGTAATTCTATCAAACATAAGCATAGGGGGAAGTGGTAATTTAGCATTTCCTGGACCAAATAGTTTTCCTTCACCACAATGAATTAGCTCATCATATGAGTAAGAATTTTTTTTCATAAAATTGAGTACCCTTATTTACTTGATTTTAACATTATATAATATAATTATAATAGTAGTTTAGAACAATTATAACTAACAATTTAATTATATAGTGAAATATATTGAAAAATTAAGAAATTCTGGATTAAGACCCACTAAACAAAGGCTTCAAATATGCGAAGTTTTGTTTGATGCAGATAAAACATTTCATTTCACAATTAACGAACTTGAAAAGAAAATTAAGAAGCAAATAAATAGTAAAATATCGTTAGCTACAGTTTATAACACAATTCATGCATTTGAAAAAAAAGGATATTTAAAACAAATTCCAATAAATTCTAATCAAACTTATTTTGACACCAATGTTTCTGATCATCATCATTTTTATGATTTGAATGATGAAAAATTGATTGATCTTGAAAATTGTGATGTTGGACCAATAAATATTTTAAAAAAAATTAATGGAAAAAAGATTAAGTCAGTAGAAGTTCTAGTAAAGCTAGAAGACTAATCCAATAATTAATTTAGCGTCATTTTAAACCAATTGACACTTTTTTAGAATCATTATAAAGTAGTTAAATCTAAAAATTTACACATGGGGAACTAAATGAGTACTGAAAATTTTAAAAATAAATCTTTTAAAAATGATCAATTAAGCAAATGTCCTTTTACAGGAGCAGGAACTCCTGCAAAATTTTCTGCAGGAAGAGGTCAATCTGTAAGAGATTTTTGGCCAAATAGCTTAAATCTTAAAATACTTAGTCAACATTCTAACTTATCAAACCCGATGGATAAGAAATTTAACTATTCTAAAGAATTTAAAAAACTTAACTTTAAGTCTCTTAAAAAAGATTTAAAAAAATTAATGACAGACTCCCAGGAGTGGTGGCCAGCTGATTATGGTCATTATGGACCCCTTTTTATAAGGTTAGCTTGGCACGCAGCAGGCACATACAGAACTGGTGATGGTAGAGGTGGAGCAGGAACAGGAAATCAACGTTTTGCACCATTAAATTCTTGGCCAGATAATGTTAACTTAGATAAAGCTAGACTACTTTTATGGCCAATCAAAAAAAAGTATGGAAAAAAAATATCTTGGGCAGATCTATTTATTTTAGTGGGTAATGTAGCATTAGACTCTATGGGCTTTAAAACCTTCGGATTTGGTGCTGGAAGAGTAGATATATGGGAACCAGAGGATGATATATACTGGGGATCAGAAAAAGAAATGCTTGATGTGAAAAGATATAGTGGCAAGAGAGACTTAGAACAGCCACTAGGAGCATCACACATGGGATTAATTTATGTAAACCCTCAAGGACCAGATGCTAACCCGGATCCTAAACTTGCTGCACACGATATTAGAGAAACATTTGGTAGAATGGCAATGAATGATTATGAAACTGCTGCATTGGTTGCAGGTGGTCATACATTTGGTAAATCTCATGGTGCAGCACCTGAGTCACACAAAGGTCCAGACCCAGAAGCTTCAAGAATTCAAGATCAATCTACTGGATGGAATAGTGGTTATAAATCAGGAAAAGGGATTGATACTATTAGTAGTGGTATTGAGGGTGCATGGACTCAAAACCCAATAAAATGGGATATGGGATACTTAGATTGTCTTTATGATCATGATTGGGAGCTGACAAAAAGCCCAGCTGGTGCTCATCAATGGACACCTAAAAAAAACGGACAAAATATAAAAATGGTTCCAGATGCCCATGATAAAAATGTTCTTCATCCACCAATGATGCAGACAACGGATATTTCAATGAAGGTTGACCCAAGCTATGGTCCAATCACAAGACATTTCCATGAAAATCCTAAAGAATTTCACGATGCATTTGCAAGAGCATGGTTTAAATTAACTCATAGAGATATGGGTCCTAAAGCTTGTTATTTGGGTACAGATATTCCAAAAGAAGAATTAATTTGGCAAGATCCAATAGACAAACCAAAATATAAATTAAAAACAAAAGATATTAATGATTTAAAGTCTAAAATTTTTAAATCTAAGTTAACAGTTTCTCAGTTGGTTTCTACAGCATGGGCTTCAGCATCTACTTTTAGAGGGTCTGATAAAAGAGGTGGAGCTAATGGGGCAAGAATAATGTTAGAGCCGCAAAAAAACTGGAAAGTAAATAATCCCAATCAACTCTCAAAGGTTATTAATGCTTTAACAAAAATTAAAGATAAATTTGATAGCAAAAAGAAAATTGTTTCAATGGCAGATTTAATCGTTTTAGCTGGTGGTGTTGGTATTGAAATGGCAGCCAAGAAAGCTGGACACAAAATAAATGTACCATTCTCAGCTGGTAGAGGTGATGCAAGGCAAGATCAAACTGATATAAACTCTTTTGGTTTGTTAGAACCTCAAGCAGATGGCTTTAGAAATTATTTGAATGGTGGAGTATCTATAGTGTCTGCAGAAGAAAAACTAGTTGATAAAGCTCAGTTAATGGGATTAACAGCCCCTGAGATGACAGTGCTTATAGGTGGAATGCGTGTTCTTGATACAAACTTTGATGGTTCAAAAGATGGCGTTTTTACAAAAAAACCAGGTGTGCTAACTAATGATTATTTTATAAATCTATTAGATATGAATATAACATGGAAAGAAACTGATAAATCAGAACAAAAATTTGTTGGAACTACTCGAAAAACAAAAAAAAACAAATGGAAAGGTACAAGAGTTGACCTTATACTAGGTTCTAATTCACAACTTAGAGCCTTAGCAGAAGTTTATGCATGCGATGATTCTCAAGATAAATTTATTAAAGATTTTACTGCAGCGTGGGTCAAAGTAATGAATGCAGACAGGTTTGATTTAAAATTAAATTAGCAAAAATAATAGAAATAGATATGACAAAAACTAACTTTGAAGACTTTTATGAGGTACCAAATCTTAATTTTGATATTTCGAGACTACAATTTGATTTAAACAAAATATTAGAAAGTAAAAAGTTTAATTCCCCAGGGGTTACTCATTTTGGAGCAATTTCTCTTAATCAAATTCCAAATGATGAAAATTCCATAAAAGGAAACAATATAAGAGGAAAATACTGGACTATAGCAGATGATACAGGTAAGGAAGTTGCAAGAGATATTGATATAGACGAGTCAAAATATACTCAATTAGTTCCAGAATTTGAAAAAACTTATTTTAAAGATGTATTTGAAATATTAAGTAAAAAATTCAAATTGGGTAGAGTAAGATTATTGCTTAAAGAACCAAGATCAACTTTAAGTTGGCATAAGGATCCAGAATGTAGACTTCATGTGCCGATTATTACAAATAAAGGTTGTTCAATGGTTATCGAAAATGTTGCGAAACATCTCCCAGCTGACGGAAAGGTATGGATAACAAATAATACAAAATATCATAACTTTTTCAATGGAGGAGAACAAGCCAGAATACACCTCGTTGCATGTGTATTAGAAAGCCCATTTAAAAGTTAATGGAATTAACTAGTGGTATTTTTAAAGCTTCTGGACAGATTTACAAAAATAATAAAGGTTCAATATTAAGAACAGTAATTTATACATTAGGCCACTTTGCTATAGCTATAACAGTTTTAATGATAGTAGCTGATGTTTCATTTAAGATAGCATTTACAGATGCGATAGTAGAGCCAATAGCTAACTCAGTTTGGTATTTTATTTTGGACAAATGGTGGGCAAGTAAATCAAAGAATTCTTGAAACTATTAGTTCGTAGCGCCCCATAAGTTTTTTTTATTAATCCAACCATTTAAATTTTCAGTTTTAACTTTACACCAATCTTTTTCACATTTTTGAACAATTAAAAGCCTACCCTTATTTATATTGGCAATAGGTTTTGAAAAAATTGAAGGTCTTTTAAATAGCATCTTGTCTTTAATTGTAATTACAGAATTTACTTTTTTTAATTGAGATATGTGTATCCATCCACTATTTTTTTTAAAATCAATAATTCTCCTAAAATTTTCTTTTTTATCTATCTGTTTTATCGGTAAATTTATTTTCTTATATATATATTTTACAGGAAAATCAAAGCTTGGACCATATCTAACATTTACCTTATTTTTTTTTAAAGATAAAAATTTCTCTTCACCAGTAACAAATGAAATTTGAAAAAAAGTAAATATTACTGTTAAA
The DNA here is from genome assembly GCA_902606445.1 of uncultured Pelagibacteraceae bacterium. Taxonomy (GTDB): domain Bacteria; phylum Pseudomonadota; class Alphaproteobacteria; order Pelagibacterales; family Pelagibacteraceae; genus Pelagibacter. The sequence continues at coordinate 10,822 of CACLGJ010000016.1, read as the reverse complement.
ATAATTAAATTTTTTTTTAACATACGCATTTTTTGCTTTTTATAATCTTTACTTTTCTGAACCTTAGGTTTAAGAGATCTAAGATAAGAATTTTTCCATCAAGATTTTGTCCAATATTTAATATTTGTTTCAAAACTTCATTAGCTTGTAATGTACCAAGAATTCCAGCGACTGTTCCAATAACACCCTCATATTCACAATTTAAAATATCGTCAGAAATTTTATCTTCTTGAAAAAAACATCTTAAACAAGGTGTTTTTTTATTTCTAAAATTATATGTGAATAAATGACCATCAAATTTACTTATCGCACCAACAACTAAAAATTTTTTAAATTTGAAAGCATAATCATTGAGTAGAAATTTAGTCTTAAAATTGTCACTTCCATCAACAATATAATTATAATCCTTAATTATTTTTGAAGCATTTATTCTATTAATTCTAAGATTAAATGTCTTAATAATTGTATTTGGATTGATCTTTTTTAATTTTTTTTTTGCAGACTTCACTTTTGAGTTTTTGATATCATTAGTGTCATAAAGACTTTGACGATGTATATTTGATATATCTACATTATCATCATCAACGATTCCAATATTCCCTACCCCAGCTCTCACAAGAAATTCAGCTACTGGACAACCCAGTCCCCCTGCGCCAACAATCAAAACTTTTGCTTGTTTAATTTTTTTTTGTCCCAATGAACCAATATTTTTTAGTATTATCTGTCTAGAAAACTTCTCAATCTCCTTTTTATTTAGTTTATTTAGCGTTTTGCTCATTTTCCTGTCGAGCCAAAACCACCTTCACCTCTAACTGTTTCAGGTAATACATCAACTTCTTGAAGCTCCATTTTGATTACGGGTGTTAAAATCATTTGAGCTATTCTATCTTTATTATTAATTAAAAAATCACTCTTTCCATGATTAAAAAGAATTATTTTTATTTCTCCTCTATAATCACTATCAATAGTTCCAGGTGTATTTAACACACTGATACTATTTTTTGCAGCTAAGCCAGATCTTGGTCTAATTTGAATTTCAAAATCACTTGAAAACGCAAATGCAAGACCCGTGGGAACTAAACAAGAAGAGTTTGGTTTAAGATTAATAGGTTTTTTTATGAACGCCATTAAATCCATTCCTGAAGCACCGTCAGTTTCGTATACAGGTAATTTAACCTCTGAATCTAACTTTTTGATAAGAACTTTGGCCATTAATTTAATTGATCAATTATTCTATCAACTATTTCATCTGAAATTCCAGATTTTTTTTTGTAAGAAAGTTTTTCTCTTTTGAAGTCTTTGTTTTTGTAGTGAATAGTTACCTCATTATATTCTGAATTAAATCCTATATCTTTATTTGATACATCATTAGAAATTATCCAGTCACAATTCTTCTTGTTTAATTTTTCCTCTGCGTTTTTATCGATTTCATTAGTTTCTGCTGCAAATCCAATTACAAGGTCGGGTCTCATTGAGTTATGGTTAGATACATAATTAAGTATGTCTACATTTTTTTCTAAATTTAAATTTAAGTTTTCTTGTTTTTTTATTTTATTTTCGTACTTTTTATTAATTTTAAAATCAGCTACAGCAGCTGAAAAAATTGCGACATCAACAGGTAAATTTTCTTGAGTTGCAATTAACATTTCATCTGCTGTTTCAATTTTTATAAGGTTTATATCTTTAGTTATTTTAAGATTAGTTGGACCGGATATTAATGTAGTATCAAAACCTTTTTTGGATAATGATTTTGCTAGTTCATATCCTTGTTTACCACTTGATTTATTGGTAATAAAACGAACTGGATCAATATACTCATTAGTTGGCCCTGCCGTCACTAAAGCCTTAAATTTTTTATTATTTTTTTGAGTTAAGAAATATTTATCAATTTCTTGAGCAATTGTTAGTGGGTCTGACATTTTACCTTCCCCATATTCACCACATGCCATATCACCAATTTCTGGACCAATTAGTTTATATCCAAACTCTTTTAATTTTTTTAAATTTATTTTAGTACTTGGATGCTCCCACATTCTTACATTCATCGCTGGTACTAAAATAATGTCTTTATTTGAAGCTAAAACAACGGTAGATGCTAAATCATCAGTTGTTCCTTGAGCCAGTTTTGAAATTGTATTTGCAGTTGCTGGTGCAATTACAATTAAATCTGCCCATCTTGAAAGCGAGATATGGTTCATTTCAGCTTCATTTTCCACACTGAATAAATCACTATATACTTTGCCTTGAGAGAGTGATGTTACTGAAAGTGGAGTTACAAATTCTTTTGCACTTGGAGTAAGGATCGTCTTTATTTCTGCACCATTTTTTTTAAAAAGCCTAATTATTTCGAGGCTTTTATAGGCAGATATTCCTCCGCAGATAATTAATAGTATTTTTTTATTTAACAAACTTCTCATTTGCAGAATTAAAATACTATAAGACCAAAAATTACAAGAAGTAATAAACCAATAATAGATTGATTTCTAAATGCTATCATTTCAGATTTCTTGTTATTTAGATCAGTATAAGAATTTGAATTTTGTGGAATTTGGCCACTAGCTAAAAAAGTTAATGCTTGATTGGCTTTATCCATAATTTCAGGAAATTCTGGCAAACGTTTAATTACCTCAGTTGTATTTTTTAAAGTTTCATTAAGATTGTTAATAGGGTCTTTTGTCTCCTTAAGCCAATTTTCAAGTACAGGCTTAGAAGTTATCCAAATATTTGTATTTGGATTTAATTTCCTCGCCACTCCTTCAACAACAACCATAGTTTTTTGCAACATTAGTAATTGAGGTTGAGTTTGCATATTAAACTTTTCTGTTACATCAAATAGTTGTTTTAGCAATTTCCCTCCAGATATATCTTTTACTTCTTGACCAAATATAGGTTCACCAATTGATCTTAAAGCTTGAGCTAAATCGTCGATAAGAACTTCCTTAGGAACTAATCCAGCCACTAAGTGAACCTCAGCTACCTTGCGATAATCCCTTTGAATAAATCCAAATAAAATTTCAGCTAAAAATCTTTTACTAAGCTTGTCTAACCTTCCCATAATCCCAAAATCTATAGGTACGATTTGGCCACTATTATCTACAAAAATATTTCCTTGATGCATATCTGCATGAAAAAAACCATCTCTCACAGCATGTCTTAAAAAATGTTGGATGATATCCTCTGCTATTTTATTAGTATCTAAATTTCTTTTTTTTAGCTCTTTAGCCTCTCTTATTGAAATTCCATCTATCCAATCTAAAGTCATTACATTTTCGCTAGTAAAATTCCAATAAATCTCAGGAACTTTAAATCCGGCATCATTCTTAGTATTTTCTGCATATTCATTTGCTGCCGCAGCTTCGAACCTTAAATCCATTTCAAGATTAGTTATTTCTTTAAGTAAAAAAACAACTTCAACAAGTTTTAATCTTTTTGTTTTTTTTACAAATGATTCAACAATAAATGCAAATAACATCATTGCATCTATTTCCTCATTAAATATTTTTTTTATATTTGGTCTTAAAATTTTTATTGCTACGTCTTTAATTGTTCCATTGTCATTTATTTTTGCTTTATGAACTTGTGCAATTGAAGCGGCTGCAACTGGTTCACTTAAATCTATTATCGAATTAAATGTATCAACACCAAGATCATTTTTAATTATTTCTTTTGCTTCGTGCATAGAAAAAGGAGGTAATCGATCTTGGAGTTTTTCAAGTTTTAAAGATAATTCTTCACCTATTATATCAGGCCTAGTGGCCAAAAATTGTCCAAGTTTAATAAAAGTTGTACCCATAGACTCTAAAGAACTAGATAGTCTTTCACCATCATCTTCAAATAAATTATTTTGTTCTTTTTTTTCAAATGAAATTGATAAAATTTGAAATAATAATGTTATAGCTAAAGGAGGTTTTTTAAATTTTGATGCAATTTTAAAAATATCGGATTTTGAAATTTTTCTACCTAATTTAAATAAAGTAATAAGTTTTTTTATCATCAAACTTTCCAACCATTATGAATTGAAACAATGCCGCCGGAAAGATTCCTATAAGAACATCTATAAAAATTATTTTTCTTCATTAGCTCTATTAATTCATCTTGATTTATAAATTGATCAATACTTTTGATTAAATATTCGTAAGGTTTTTTTTCTCCAACTACAAACTGACCAATGATTGGAATAAGTTTTGAGTAATTTTTATATACAAAATCAAGATTTGAATTTTGTATTTTTGAAAATTCTAGACATAAATAACGACCACCTGGTTTTAAAACCCTATAAGCTTCTGAAAGTGCTTTATTTAAATTTTTCGTATTTCTTAGCCCAAAACTAATAGTGTAATAATCAAATGAATTGTCAGCTATTGGTAATTTTTCTGCTGGCGATTTAATCCATTTTATATTTCTATAATTAGATAATTTTTGTTTTCCTTTACTAATCATCCCTTTATTAGGATCTACACAAGTGATCTCAGAATCTTTGTTTGTACTATCTAAAAATAACTTTCCAACATCTCCCGTCCCACACGCAACATCAATTAATTTTCTACTTTTTCTCGGACTCATCATGTTAATTAAACTTTTTTTCCAATATCTATGAACACCCATAGACATGAAATCATTCATCAAGTCATATTTGTTGTAGACCTGATTAAACACATTTTCTACAAGTCCTTTTTTATTTTGAAGATTTTGTTGCATAAAAAAATATATATTGAATATAGTATTAAATGCCAGAATTACCAGAAGTAGAAATTGTTAGACAATCCCTTCATAAAAGGATCCAAAAAAAAAGTATAAGAAAAGTAATAATTAGGAACAGGAATTTAAGGCTTAAAATACCAAGTGGTTTCGAAGGATTTCTTAAAGATAAAAAAATAATTAAAGTTAATAGATTTTCTAAATATTTAATTATCCACTTTCAAAATGAAAATTATTGTATAATTCATTTAGGAATGTCAGGAACAATTCACATTCTAGATAAGAAAAAACCTTTAAAATTTACGAATACTAGTTTTTATCATTCACCCTTTTTACCTATAAAACATAATCATGTAGAGTTCATATTTAATAATTTAAAAGTAATTTATAATGATCCAAGACGTTTTGGATTTTTTCAAATAATTAAAAATCGTCAAGATTTAGAGAAAAGATTTAAAACTATGGGACCCGAACCTTTTAGTGATAAATTTAATTTAAAATATTTAGTTAATTATTTTAAGCAAAAAAATAAGAATATAAAAAGTTTTTTACTTGATCAAAAATTTGTTTCCGGGATAGGTAATATTTATGCAAGTGAAATTCTTTTTGAAAGTAAAATTAATCCTTTTAAAAAGGCAAAGCGACTAAACAAAAAAGAGTGTTTAAATATTATTTTAAATTCAAAGAAAATACTTCAACATGCAATTAATAAAGGAGGCTCAAGTATTAGAGATTTTAAAGATATCTCAGGTAACAAAGGTACTTTTCAAAAAGAGTTTAGAGTATATCAGCAAGATGGAGCTAATTGTAAACGCTCAAAGTGCAAGGGTATTATAAAAAAAAAATTTATATCAAATAGATCCACTTTCTTTTGTAATTTTTGTCAAAATTAAACAATTATTTGATTGACCGATATAAATTCTCAAGTTATACCCCTGCGCATATGGCTAACACAAAATCAGCGATCAAAAAAATAAGAAGAATATCAAAACAAACAACAGTCAATAAAGCTAGAAAAAGCAGATACAAGAATGCTTTAAAGAAGATGAACATTTTAATTGAGAGTAAAAAGAAAAACGAGGCTCTAAAATTCTTGCCAAAATTGAACTCAGAATTAATGAAGATTGCAAAAACTGGTATAGTTAAGAGACAGAATGCTTCAAGAAATGTTTCTAGAATAACTAGAAAAATAACTTCATTGTAATATTTTACCTGTAGTTGAATCAACTATAAAGATACGCTTCATATATGTTATTGAAAATAAATTTTACAATATTTAGATTTAGTAAATATGGTTACTCATAATTTTTCTAAAAAATTTTTATAAAAAAAGATACACAAAAAAATTTATTGTCAAAGTATTTTTTGAAAATTTTTATTTAAACACAATCCCAGATTTAATTTTTTTTTTAAATTTTTAAATTATGTGTTGCAAAAAAATTATTATAGTTCTAACTGAACTTTCCCCAATAAAATGAACATTACAATACCTTATAAGAATTTAAAAACCCAAGAGTTAGAGTGGCATATAGTGCAATCTCAAATGAAAGATAAATTGGGTTTAGATATTTATGAAAGTTGGTTAAAAAAAATTACTTTTGTCGAAGAGTTTAATAATTATATTCTATTGACAGTTCCTACAAGATTTATAAGAGATTGGATTACCTCAAGGTATCTAGATCAAATATTACAAATAATAAGAGGTCATAAAAAGGAAATAATAAGAATTGAATTCAAAATTGCTGAGTTAAAAATTGATAAAGAAAATACAAAAGAAAAAATAAATAAAGATTTTGATAATGAAAAAAATGTCTCATTTATTAAAGATTCATATCTTCAATATAGTCGTATAGATCCTAATAAAAGGTTTGATAATTTTTTAACAGGATCAAGTAACAGATTGGCTTATGAGGCTTCAATAAAAGTTTCTGAAAATATTTCACACTATAACCCACTTTATATTTATGGAGGTGTAGGAATGGGCAAGACACATATGCTAAATGCCATAGGGTTTGAACTAAAGAAAAAAAACAAAGTTATGTTTATCTCAGCTGAGAGATTTATGTATCAATTTGTAAAGTCTATAAAATCCAATGATATGGTGAAATTTAAAGAATATTTTAGGAACACAGATATATTATTAATTGATGATATTCAGTTTATGAATGGAAAAGAGGCAATGCAGGAAGAATTTTTTCATACTTTTAATGCATTACTTGATAAAGGATCGCAAATAATAGTTTCAGCTGATAGAGCTCCAAATAAATTATCTAGAATTCAAGAGAGAATTAAATCCAGATTTTCTGGAGGACTAGTAGTTGACATACAAAAACCTGATTATGATTTAAGAAAAAAAATTGTTGAACAAAAAACAGAAGAACTCAATAAATTGTATTCTGAACAAATTATTATTTCAAAAGAAATTCAAGATTACATTAGTTCAGAAATTACTACTAGTATAAGAGAATTAGTTGGTGCGATAAATCGAATAGTCTCATTTTCAAGGATCTATAATAAACCACCAAATTTAGCTGAAACAAAAGTTGTTTTGAAAGATCTTTTAAATATATCTGAAAATAAAGTTACAATAGATTTAATTCAAACACTCGTGTGTAAATTCTTTAAAATTAGTAAAAATGAAATGCTATCTTCAAGAAGATCAAGATATCTTGTTAGACCAAGACAAACAGCAATATATTTGACTAAAATCTTAACTTCGAAGTCATTACCTGAAATTGGTAGAGAATTTTCTAATAGAGATCATACGACAATTATTCATTCGGTAAAGACGATTGAAAAACTTAAAGAAACAGATTCTCAAATGGTAGATAATATCAATAAATTAAAAAATCAAATATTATACAATAATAAAGATAATGAAATTTAACGTTAATCAACAAGATTTGCAGCAAGCTTTGAGCTATTGTCAGGGAGTTATAGAAAAAAGAAGTACACTTCAGATACTCTCGAATGTTTTATTAGATGCAAATAATTCAAAATTAATGATTACTGCTACCGATCTTGATTTAATATTTATGCATCAAATTGATAATATTGAAATGATTGAAGAGGGCAAAACAACAACTACTTCTTCAATAATGTATGATATCATAAGAAAATTCTCTTCAGGAAAAAAAATAAATTTTTCGCTTTCTGATAAAAGCAAACTTCAATTAGAGTCTGAAAAATCAATATTTAATCTCAACTGTATTAGTCCTTCTGAATTTCCATTAACAGATGAAAATTTTAATGATAATGAGTTTTCTATTAATTCAAAACAATTACTTAAACTTTTAAATAAATGTAAATTTTCAGTTTCAAATGATGAAACAAGACATTATTTAAGTGGGATATATTTTCACCAAACAGAAGTTGAAGATAAAAAATATCTCACAGCAGTTGCTACTGATAGTCATAGAATGTCAATTTCAAAAATACGTCTTAATCAAAATATTAATTTTGAACCAATTATCTTACCGAAAAAAACAATTTTTCAATTGGTGTCGCTTTTAGATAATTACGATGGTGATGTAAAAATATCTAATGTTAAATCTAAAATAAAGTTCGAATTAAAAGACAGTATATTAATTTCAAAATTAATTGATGGAAAATTTCCAAATTACATCCAAGTTATTCCAAAAAATAATCAAAAAAAACTTGAAATTGATCTAAAATTATTTTTAGGATCAGTTGATCGTGTTGCATCAGTATCATTAGATAAAAAAGATGGAGTAAAATTTAGTTTAACAAAAGATGTATTGAATCTTTCAGTGAATAATACTAATAGCGGAGATGGTAATGAAAATTTAAGTGTTAAATTTGATCATGATCTTGAGATAAGTTTTAATTCAAGATATCTAATAGATGTTGCTTCACAGTTAGATGGAGAAAAAGTAGAAATTTATTTTAATGATACTGGATCTCCAGCATTAATTAAGGATCCAGGAGATTTTGACAGTATTTATGTTGTTATGCCCATGAAGGGCTAATTAGCCTTATTTAATTCTGTGTAAATTTTTTCCTCTAAATTATTAATAAATTCATTTTTATCTAATCCAGAATTTATTTTGGGTAATATAGATATAATTATTTCTTTATTCGATTTTTTTTGACCTTCTTTGGGCCATACATAGCCGGAATTAATTGCAACAGGCTGACAAGAAATTTTTAATTTTTCATAAATTCTACCAGCACCCTTTTTAAATGGTGGTCTTTCTTCTGGTTTAACTCTTGTGCCTTGAGGAAAAATTATTAAAGGTCTTTGGCTTTTATTAATTATACTCGATATATCATCAAAAAAATTCAAATTATCTTTAGTAATTTTATTTCTTTTTATAGAAATTGATCCTATTTTTTTTAAATACCAGCCAAAAATAGGAATTAAAATTAATTCTTTTTTAAGAATAAATACAGGAGCATTAAAAATTGTTTGAAGATAAAAAGTTTCAAACATTGATTGATGAGATGCTGCAATAAAAAATTTTTCATTATCTATAATATTTTCTCTACCTAAAATTCTAATTCTCACAGACAAAATTCTTTTAAGACAGAAGCCTGCCCAGTGACCCATTAGTTTGCCCCCATTCAAAACTACTTTTTGGGGTAATAAAAGTGAGGGTAAAAAAATAATTGATATAAAAATAATCCCTGAAAAAAAAATTATAGAAAATATTTTACTTCTAAACATTAGTTTAAATGTTACATTAAATCAGATATTTTTTGCCTTTTGCTCAAAATCTGAATTTTTAAGTTTTTGATTAATATTTCTAGAGGTTTAGGTCTTACATTATAATTTGATGCTAATGACATTCCATATGCCCCAACATCACAAATAATTAAATAATCTTTTTCTTTTAATTTTTGGTAATTTTTAATTGTTGCAAAAGTGTCAGTACTTTCACATATAGGTCCAACAAATTCATAAATTTTTTTAGATTTTTTATTAATTTTTTTTAGTGGCATTATTTTGTGTTTTGCACCATAAAGAGCTGGCCTCATTAAATCGTTCATAGCAGCATCTAAAATTACAAAATCTTTTTTGAATCCTTCTTTAATATAAATAACTTTTGTTATTAGAACAGCTGTATTGCCTATTATTGATCTTCCTGGTTCAAAAATAATCTTACAATTATTTACTTTTAAAAACTTTTTAATATCTTGAGAATACTGTTTTAAATCTAACTTAGAGTTATTATGGTTATAATCAATACCCATACCACCGCCTAGGTCTACATATTCAAAATTATAATTAGATAGCTTAATAATTTTATTCACTGTTTTGAGCATCTTTTGATAAGGTTTATGATTGAGAATTTGACTTCCAATATGAACACTCAAACATTTTAAATTTAAATTTTTTGATTTTTTAACCACGTTAACTAATTGTAAAAATACTTTTTGATCTACACCAAATTTATTTTCTTTTTTACCAGTAGAAATTTGACTTAAAGTTTTTGCATCAGTGTTGGGGTTAAGCCTAATACCCACATCAATAATTTTCTTTCTTTTTTTCGCAATTTTTTCTATCTCTAATATTTCACTTTTTGACTCTGCATTTATTAAAAGTATATTTTTGTTTATTGCATACTCGATTTCTTCACTAGTTTTACCAACACCAGAAAAAACAATCTTTTTTGGCTTTATTCCTGCTTTGAGCACTTTCATTAATTCACCACCAGACACTACATCTGCACCAAGATTATTTCTTTTAATTTCTTTTAGTATATTTAAATTTGAATTTGCTTTTACTGCATAACAAATTAAGGGATTTATTTTTTTAAAATGAATTTTTAGATTTTGAATATTTTCTTTAATCTTTTTCAATGAATAACAATAAATTGGAGTTTTGTATTTATTTGTAATTGAGCTGATATCAAAACGGTCTATTTTAAGTTTATTTTTTTTATAAATCATGAAAAGTAAGTCATTTGTAAACTTATTTCACCTGAATTTTGATTTTTTCCTTTGTAAACAGGATCTCCTTTTTTACCACAAGAAGAAATCAGAATTGTTACAAATATTATTAAATAAATTTTTTTTATCATTTATCTTTTTTATATTTCATTATCATTCTTTTGACATTTTCAAAAGATGTTCCTCCATAAGACTTTTTTGAATTTATCGA
>CACLGJ010000015.1 GCA_902606445.1 uncultured Pelagibacteraceae bacterium | reverse complement strand
ATTTTGGAAATACCATTGCCGGAAATTTTGAAGCTTACCAACTTCATTTAATTCCTGAAGAAGTAGAAAACTTTAGGTACACAATGAACAGAATAAAGAATATTCTTGAATTATCAGAAAAAAAATTTCAAAAAATTTTAAAGAAAAAAAAAGAGATTAAATCATGGGAAACTTTAATTGTTGCTAATAATTTAACTTGGGAAAATTTTTCAAAAATAAATAATAATTTATATGATTTAAATGGTGTAAAGCCTGTAATTTCTATTTCTAGAAGTTATCCATTTAGAGAATACTACACTCATGTTCTGGGATATGTAAGTCAAGCAAATGAACAAGATATTTTATTGAATGAAAAAATTAAGGAAAGATTCGTCCAAGGACTAAAAGTTGGAAAAATAGGCTTAGAAAAAACTTTTGAAAATGATTTAATCGGAAGTAATTCTATTGAACGATATGAAGTAAACGCATACGGCAGAAGAATAAGCCAATTAGCTTTTCAAAAAGGAGATCAAGGTAGGACAATAAAATTAACTATTGATACTGAAATACAAAAACTAGCTAATGAGTTATTGGCGGAAAAGGCTGGATCTATATGTGCAATGGATATTTTTACCGGTCATGTGATAGCAATGCATTCGTCACCAACTTTTGATCCTAATCAATTTGTATTCGGTATAAGCGAGGATAATTGGCAGTTAATTAGAAATAATCCTATGAAGCCACTTTTAAACAAATCACTGTCTGGAAATTATTCCCCAGGATCTACAATTAAACCGATTGTAGCTCTATCTGCACTTGAAAATAAAATTGTGAGCACAAAATTCAAAGTTCGTTGTAAAGGACATAAAAATCCTTTGGAATTATATGGACAAACTTATCATTGTTGGAAAAAAGAGGGTCATGGATTTGTAGATTTAAGAGAAGCAATGAAACAATCATGTGACACTTATTTTTATGAAGTTGCTAGAAGACTAGGGGTAGATAAACTTAGCGAAACTGCAAAAAAATTTGGCCTAGGTGAAAAAGTTTTTGGTAATTTATTTAATAATGAAAAAAATGGTTTAGTACCAAGTACATTATGGAAAAAAAATGCTCTAGGAAGAAATTGGTTATTAGGAGAAACAATTATAACTGGAATTGGCCAAGGTTATATCCAAACTACTCCAATTCAACTTTGTTTAATGACTGCACAAATTGCTAATGGCGGACACAAAATTTATCCAAAACTTATTATTGATCAAAATAATAAAGAGGATGATAAATTTATGCCATTGGTAAATCAAACTAGTAATATTAAAATTGTCCAAGAAGCCATGTTTAGTTCAACAAATGAAATAAGAGGAACTTCTTATAAATCTCGGATAGATGATAAAAAATATCAATTTGCAGGTAAAACTGGAACAGCTCAAGTTAAAAGAATTACTAAAAAGGATCGTGAGTTAGATCTAGAAACTTTAGAAATACCTTATGAAGAAAGAGATCACGCCTTATATATAGCATTTGGGCCATATAAAAGTCCAAGATATGCGATTAGTATTTTAGTGGAACATGGTGGGTCTGGTAGTTCGATCGCCGCTCCTTTAGCTAAAAAATTATTTAAGAAAATTATTGATCGTCATGAAATTAGAAAGAATTTTGAAAGTAAAAAATATTTGAATATATAAATGTATTTACATAATAGAATAAATAAAAAAAATAATCTTTTTCAAAAAATAAAAGACTTAGATCTAATTTTATTATTATCTATTTTGTTACTTGGTTTCATAAGTCTCGCAACAATGTATTCGACCGATGGTGGTCAGATATTGTTTCATACGAAAAGCCATTTTTTTAAATTTTTAATATTTACATTGCTAATGATAGTTATTTCCTTTTTAAATATTAAATTTTGGTTCACATTAAGCTATGTCTTTTATGCAATTATAGTTCTGATGCTTATATGGACTATAAACTTTGGTATTACCGCATCAGGATCTCAAAGGTGGATTGATCTATATTTTATTAATATTCAACCATCTGAACTTATGAAAATTTTCATTATTTTATGCTTAGCAAAATATTTTCACAGAAAAAGATTAGAAAATGTAAATTCATTTTATTCGGTAATGATATCAACTATCATTATATTTTTACCAATGAGTTTAGTGATTATTCAACCTGATTTGGGAACATCAATACTGATTTCAATAAGTGGTATTTTAGTTTTATGGTTTGCAGGCTTAAATCAAAAATATTTTTTTTATTCATTTTTGATTTCTTTAATCTCTCTTCCTTTCATAATATCTTTTTTAAAACCATACCAAAAACTAAGAGTGTTGACTTTTTTAAATCCTGATAGAGACCCACTTGGTGCCGGTTATCAAATAATTCAATCTAAAATAGCAGTAGGTTCAGGTGGCATTTTTGGAAAAGGTTTTTTACAAGGAACACAAAGTTATTTAGAATTTTTACCAGAAAAACATACAGATTTTATCTTTACTCTTTTTTCTGAGGAATTTGGTTTTTTAGGATCAGTTTTTCTTCTATTATTGTATGCAGTTATAATTTACAGGGTTATAAAAATAGGCGCTATCTCTAGAAGTTATTTTGCAAAATTATTTTGCTATAGCTTTGGAGCATCTCTTTTTATTTATATAATCATAAATATGAGTATGGTTTTAGGCTTATTACCAATTGTTGGCTCACCTTTACCAATAATGTCTTATGGTGGCTCATCTATGCTAGCTACAATGATAGGATTTGGTATTGTGATGAGTGCTAAAATTCATAGTAAACAATCAATAGCTTAAGTATAATTTGTCGCCTAAAATATTTTAGTAAAAAGCAGTATAATTTTTTTAATGATTAATAATCTTAAAATTGGAGTAATTGGTGCTGGAATACAAGGTGTTTCAAATGCATTATTTTTACAAAAAAAAGGATTTGATGTAACTTTATTTGATAGAGACGAGCCAGGAAGTCCTGCAGCTTCATATGGCAATGCAGGCCATTTCTCACCTTATGCCTCTTTATCTCTTAACAGAACAGATGTTTTAGCGGATGTGCCAGCCATGTTATTGAATTCTACTGGTCCATTAGCATTAAAATGGAACTATGTTCCAAAGATGATACCTTGGTTTATTAAATTTATCATTAATACTTCTCGAAAAAAAATGATGCATACTGCTAAATATATGCATCAAATTTTAGATCTTGCCCTACCAGCTTATGATGAATTATTTGATGAAATAAATTTAGAGGGATTAGTTGAAAATAAGGGAATTTTATATATTTGGAATGATCAAGACTTAAAAAGTAGAGAGCTTGAAATAAAGGTAAGAAATGAGCTAGGTGTAAAGCAGCAATTAGTTAATAAACATGAAATTCATGATTTAGAACCAAACATAAAACCTTTTTATCATGCTGGAGTTTATTATCCGTATGCTAGACATGCTAGAAATCCAAAACGTATACTTTTAAAATTATTTGAGCTTTTTATAAATAAAGGTGGAAAATTTGAAAAATCAAATGTTAAAGATATAAAATTTGAAAATGAAAAACCTATTTTTAAGACTGATATAAAAGATTATAAGTTCGATAAAACTATAATTGCATGTGGAGCTTTTTCAAAAAAACTTACTGATAATCTGGGAGAAAAAATTCCTTTAGATACTGAAAGAGGCTATCATGTGCACTTCAAAGATTGTGATCACTTATTATCCAGACCTGTAATTTTTTCTAATAGAGGATTTGGAATAACGCCTATGGAGCAAGGCTTAAGAGTAGTTGGTACAGTAGAATTTGGAGGTTTAAATAACCCACTTTCAAAATCAAGAATTAAAAATTTAATTAATAATGCAAGGTATATGTTGGGAGATTTACCTGAACATGAAGATGAGTGGCTCGGGTTTAGGCCTACTTTACCTGATTTTTTGCCTGTAATGGGGCCTTCAAAAAACTATAAAAATGTATTTTATTGCTTTGGACACCATCATTTAGGCTGGACTCTTGGTCCAATTTCGGGAAAGATTGTTGCAGGAATGATTGCCAAAGAAAATACTAATTTAAATATAGATCCTTATAGTTCTTCAAGATTTAATTAATATATGCAAAATACTAAGGCATATATAATGCTAGTATGTGCTACATTATTTTGGGCAGGCAATTTTATGATAGGAAAGTTCGCATTTATTGCAAATATTCCTCCTATGTCTTTGGTTTTTTACAGATGGTCTTTAGTATGGTTGATCTTGCTGCCTTTTACTTTTAAAGAAATCATAAGATCTAAAGTAATAATTTTAGAAAATTTACCTTTATTACTCTTCTTATCATTAACAAGTGTTGGTTTATTTAATTCATTTACCTATTTATCATTAGTTCATACTCAAGTAATAAATGCATCTCTTTTTAATACAGCTATTCCCGCAATGATCATCTTATTATGCTTTCTTTTTAAAATTGAAAAAACTAATAAATATCAAATTTTAGGACTTATTATATCTATACTTGGAATTCTATCTATTATAACAAAACTAAATTTAGAAATAATTCTCTCTCTAAAATTTAACAAAGGTGACCTAATAATGATAGG
Source organism: uncultured Pelagibacteraceae bacterium (assembly GCA_902606445.1). Classification (GTDB taxonomy): domain Bacteria; phylum Pseudomonadota; class Alphaproteobacteria; order Pelagibacterales; family Pelagibacteraceae; genus Pelagibacter. Next base: position 17,743 of record CACLGJ010000015.1, on the reverse strand, counting down.
GGGAGTAATTACATGGGGTTTGTATTCTTCCTTTTTAAAAAGAAAAACATTTACTTTGCCTCTTCTGAGTTTAGTTCATGTTTTGTGTTCATTCGGATTAATCTTTATTTTTCCACAATTCATGTATGAGTTTTCTCAAGGACAAAAAATAGATTTTAATTTAGATTTATTTTATATTCTTATTTTTCTAGCTTTATTTCCAAGTATCGGATCTTATTATTGTTGGGCTGGGGCTGTCTCTATAATAGGAGCAAATAGAGCTGGTATATTCTTATCTTTAATACCATTATTCAGTACAATAATGGCAATATATTTTTATAAAGAACAGTTCCAAATTTTTCACTTGATTGGAGCAATTTTAATTATAATAGGATTATTTTTATCAAATAAAAAAATAAAAAATGCTTAAAGTAGCTGTTCTAGATGATTATCAAAATGTTTCTCAACAATTTGTTGATTTAGAGAAGCTATCTGGAAAATATGAATTTAAAATTTTCAGTGAACCGTTTATTAACGAGGCAGATGCAATTAAACAATTATCTAGCTTCGAGGCTTTATTAATCATGAGAGAAAGAACACCGATGACTAAAAATTTAATTGAAAATTTAACAAAACTAAAATTTATTATCACTAGTGGGTCAAGAAATAAATCAATTGATTTAGAGGCTGCAAAAAAAAGGAAAGTTATAGTTTGCGGCACCGAAATAAACATTAATCCAACACCAGAGTTAACATGGGCTTTAATATTAGGCTTAGCAAGAAATTTTAAAGAAGAAATTGAAAATATGTATCAAGGATATTGGCAAACAACTATTGGTATTGAGCTTAGAGGAAAAATTCTTGGATTAATTGGTTTAGGCCGAGTTGGTTCACAAGTTGCAAAAATTGGAAAAGCATTTGGAATGCAAGTAATGGCTTGGAGTGAAAATTTAGATCTTAATAAATGTAAAGAATTAGGTGTTTTACCATGTAGTAAAGAAGATCTAATTTTAAACTCAGATTTTTTATCTATTCATGTTCAAGGAGGTGAAAGATATAAGAACTGCATAACATTAAAAGAATTTGATAAAATGAAAAAATCTGCTTTTATAATTAATACTTCACGTGGACCAATAATTAACGAAGATGATTTGATTATTGCACTTTCGACAAATGTAATTTCTGGAGCTGGAATTGATGTATACGAAAAAGAACCATTACAAGAAAATAATAAGTTAAGATTTTTGCCAAATGCATTATTAACTCCACACATTGGATATGTTACTGCAGAAAACTATGGTATTTTTTATAATCAAATGATCGAAGCTTTAGAGGCATGTGTGAATGGTAAACCTATAAGAATTATTGAATAACTTTATTTTGTCTAAATCAACATTTTATAAATATTCAAAAAAAAATAAATTTCTAAAAAAATTATATTTTTTTTATAATATTTATTTACGAAATAGAAAATTTTTAAAAAAAGGAACTCAATTTGGTGAGGATGAATTTATTTTAAACTTATTTGAAAAAAATTATAAAGGAAAATTTTTAGATGTTGGGTGTTATCATCCTACTAAACACAATAATACATATTTAATGTATAAAAAAAAATGGTCAGGTATCAATATCGATCTTAATCCTTTTACAATTGAATTATTTAATTTTATGCGACCAAGAGATATCAATATTAACATTGGCATTTCAGATACAAATGATGAAAAAAAACTTTATTTTATAGATGAATTGAATACCCAAAATACTCTGGACGAAAATCAACTAAATTTTTTGAAAAAATATCACAATATTCAAGATTATGAAATAATTGAAAAAAAAATAATCACTAAAACACTTGAATCAATTTTAGATGAACATAAATTTTATTTTATTGATTTTATGAATTTAGATATTGAAGGGCATGAATTTAAAGTTTTAAAAAACTATTAATTTTGAAAAAATTAAAATTAAATACTTATGTATTGAGATGATAGACCACAATAAAAAATCAATAGAAAATAATAAAAGAATTAATGATTTGCTTAATCAAAATAATTTTAAATTGATTAAAAATTTTGATTATAATTATATCTATAAAAAAATTTGATTTATTTAAGATGGAATTACCAGTAATTAATCACAAAGATTATTTTGCAAAAATTGGTGATGATCATAAATTTCCAATTAATAAATTTGGTGAACTTGCTAATCATTTGATTAAAGAAAAAATAGTAAATAAATTTTACAAACCATATCCTTGTTCAGAAGATACGTTGAAAAAAGCTCATTCTGAAGAATATATAAAAAATGTAAAAAATAAAACCTTAGATAAAAACACTATAAAAAAAATAGGCTTTCCATTAGTTGATAGCGTTGTGCAAAGATCTTTAGTAGCTACAGGTGGTACTGTGTTGGCATCTAAACTCGCAATTAAAAATGGCCTTGCATGCAATACAGCAGGTGGAAGCCACCATGCAAATTTTGATGGTGGGGCAGGTTATTGTGTATTTAATGATGTGGCCGTTGCGGCTCATTATTTATTAGACCGGGGATTAGCCGGACGAGTTTTAATTGTAGATTTAGATGTCCACCAAGGGAATGGAAATGCAGATATTTTTAAAGATAATAAAAATGTATTTACTTTTAGTATGCATTCAAAATCAAATTATCCAGCAAAAAAATCTATGAGTGATCTTGATATTGAACTGAGTGATAACATGGAAGATACAGAGTATATTAAATTACTTAAATTTTATTTAAATCAATTGAATCAAGAAAATTTTGATTATGTTTTTTATATAGCAGGGGTTGATATTCACTTTAATGATCGTTTAGGTAAATTAAAGATTTCAGACGAAGGAATAAGAAAAAGAGATGAAATTGTTACAGAAAACTTTTTTTCAAAAGGAATTCCACTATGTGGAGTTTTAGGTGGTGGATATAATAGAGACTTTAATAAACTTGTGGAATTACACTCTATCTTACACCAATCATGTGCTAAATTAATATGATTAAATAATGAATAAAAAAAATCTAAATCTTACAGCTGAACAAAAATTAGTAATGTTTGAAGATGGAACAGAACCACCTGGGACTAGTGAATTAAATAATGAAAAGCGAGAAGGAAGTTATCATTGTGCCAACTGTGGTATAAAATTATTTGATTCAAAAACAAAATATGAAAGTGGATCAGGATGGCCTTCATTTTATCAATCACTACCAGAAGTTTTTGAAACAAAAACAGATCATTTATTAGGCTATGCTCGTACAGAATATCATTGTAAAAATTGTAATGCACACCACGGTCATATATTTGATGATGGACCACAACCCACAGGTAAAAGATATTGTAATAATGGTGTTTGTTTAACTTTCAAAACAAAATAAATTTACTTAAGTAAATCTAATAATTTATTTTCTTTTTCCAAAGCTCGGACCTCATCATAACCACCAATATGTTGATCATCAAAAAATATTTGAGGTATTGTTCTTTTTCCGTTTGCTTTTTTTATCATCTCATCCATCGCACCATCTACTGTAGCAATGTTAATTTCATTATATGAGGCGTTATTTCTTTTTAATAATCTTTTTGCAGCCTCACAGTAATTACATAAAGGACCTGTATAAATTGTAATTTTTTTCATTTATTAAAGATAATCACCTTTTTTAATTTTACTAGTTATTTGTTTTCTAGAATACTCGAATTTTTTTCTATGTTTAATACTTTTTTGATTTACTCTTTTTCTCCATAATCTAAATGAGTTAGGTTTAAGAGTTTTTCTCATTATCTTAATAACATCAGATTCTGTATAACCAGTCTTTTTTTTAATTTCTTCAAAGGTAATCCGGTCAGCCCAAGCGGCCCAGATGACCCAATCTGGATCTTCAGTTTTTGGCTCTGGATTTTTAACTTTTGTCACAGGTCTATAACCCTTTTTTTTCATAAATCCTTTATATTTGAAAAAAATTAATAATGCATTTATTTTTAGATCTGATATATTCTTTTAGATAGTCCTTCTTAGCCATCTTTAGCTCCCGGTTTTTAAGGACTATCCCTTCAAAATGCTCCCCTTAGATTTTATACTTTTTTTACAAATTATAATTTTTCTGTTTATTACACCTGGCACACCAAGAATAGTAATCATTTCATATTCCATGAATTATGGTGTTCAAAAATGTTTATGGTCTGCACTTGGAGATATTACAGCAAATTTTATTCAAGCAACTTTAGTAATTTTTGTTTTGGGTAGTTTTTTTTCTGACAATCCAAATATTTTAACAATATTTAAGTGGATAGGAGTAATTTACTTACTTTATTTAGCTTTTGATATTTATAAATTAGAACCAAAAGAAATAAATTCAAAAATAGTTTACTCAAAAAGTATTTTTTCCTTTTTTAAAGATGGATTTTTAGTTGCAGCGACAAGCCCAAAAGCATGGTTATTTTTTCCCTTAATATTTCCACAATTTATTGATTTTAATTCAAATTATGTTGTTCAATTTTTTATTTTGATAATAACTTATGTAGTTTTAGATTTTTTGTCGTTGGTAGGTTATGCCATTCTTGCTCAAAAATTAATTTACTGGATAAAAGCAAACCCTAAAACAATAAATAAAATTTCTACTATTGTTCTGATCTTAATTGCTTTAATAATTATTTTTACACAAAATTTTTAGAAATTACTTAATTCAACCTATAATAGATTATATATATAAAATATTTTAATATTTAATCTTAATATATAAAAAGTGTTAATTTTAAAGGCTTTTTATGTTGCAAAATTACATCAATAATAAATATATGAATATTATTTTAAATAATTATTATGTAATTATTATTAATGATTTATAAGAAAGACGTTAATTAACAATTAAATTAGGAATAATTATGAAAAAATACGTATATTTACTAATCTTTCTTTTTGGGTTTGCAAATATCTCGAACGCAGTTACTAAGAAAATAGGTGTTTCTTTAACTGGAGGTGTTTTTGAAACAAGCGCAAAGGAGAAAGAGGGAACAGAGACCAGTGCATCTAAAAGTGCGGAAGGTTTGTTTGCAATACCTTCAATCTTTGTGGAATTATCTCCAAACGACAAAGTTTTTGTCGGTTTTGATTACGTTCCAATGGCACTAGAATCTGAAACAACAGAACATAATCAGAAAGATAAAACTTCAAGTGCAACTGCTGCATCTGTAGTCAACAAAGCTCAAGTTGACTTTGAAGATCTAATGACGCTTTATGCTAGAGTTGCTCTAAACGACAATGTTTACGCTAAAGCAGGCGTTATGCAAGTTGAAGCTGTTACAAATGAAGTTCTTGGCACTGGATCAAAATATGGTGATGAGACTTTAAACGGAGTAGTGCTTGCTATTGGTTACGAAGCTAATATGGGTGGCGCATTTGCAAGATTAGAAGCAAACTGGATGGAAATTGGTGGTGAGACTTTTACATCAACAAATAATTCAGATAACAAAATAGTAGTTGAAGATATTGATGGTTACGGAGTAAGACTTTCAATCGGTAGAACTTTCTAATATTTTGAATATTATATTTTAAAAAAAGCCCTCTTCTGAGGGCTTTTTTTTTATCAAAATTATTCTACATTTTTATTAAGTATATAATATAGTTCTTAAATGAATTTAGGATTTATTGGCACTGGAAGAATAACCGAGTCTGTAATTAGAGGTATTTGTACTTCAAATATAAAATTTAAAAAAATATTCATTTCCTCAAGAAGTCATAAAAGGTCTCTAAAATTAAAAAAAGATTTCAAAAAAATAATTGTTTTAAAAAATAATCAAGAAATTATTGATAAAAGCGATTGGGTATTCTTAGGCATTACACCAGAGGTAGGAAAAAAAATAATTGGAAAGTTTAAGTTTAAACCAAATCAAGTACTCATAAGTTTTATTTCAACAATAACCCTTACTCAATTAAAAAAGATGATAAAATCAAAGATTACAATTGTAAGAGCTATACCATTACCTCCTATTTCTCTTAAAAAAGGACCTATCCCCATTTGTCCTCCAAATTTAAAAGTAAAAAAATTTTTTGATAAAATTGGGTCTACTATAGAAATTAAAAATGAGAAGTTTTCTATTAATTTTTGGACTACATCAGGTATGATGGCTTCTTATTATGCCATGTTAAAAGTAATGAGCGAATGGCTTATTAAAAAAGGAGTTAAAAGACAAGACTCACAAAAATATATTACATCTCTTTTTTTGGCCCTTTCAGAAGATGCGGTTTTAAACTCAAAAAAAGATTTAAAGATTTTGGTTGATGATTCTCAAACACCCAAAGGGTTAAATGAACAAGGTCTAAAAGAATTAATGAAAAAAGGTTTTTATAAATCGGTTATCAATACTTTAAATAGTATACACAAAAGATTAAATAAATAACCGATGACTGAAAATATTTTAGAAATTAATGATTTATCAAAATATTTTGGTGGGTTAGCTGCAGTTTCAAGTTGTTCATTAAAAGTAAAAAAAGGTACTATAACAGGTATTATTGGACCTAATGGCTCAGGAAAAACAACTTTATTTAATTTAATTGCTGGAAATCTAAAATCATCTCAAGGTAGAGTGATGTTTGATAATGAAGACATTACTAATGTTCCATCTTATGAATTATTTTCAAAAGGATTATTGAGAACTTTCCAAATAGCACATGAGTTTACCAATTTATCTGTTTTGGAAAACTTAATGATGGTCCCTGGAAATCAATCTGGAGAAAAATTAATGAATGCTTTATTAAAACCTTCATTAGTTGCAAAAGAGGAAGATGAGATAAAACAAAAGGCTTTAGAAGTAGTGGATTTTCTTAATCTTAGTCATTTAAAAAATGAATTAGCTGGAAATTTATCTGGTGGACAGAAAAAATTATTAGAGCTTGGACGAACAATGATGGTTGATGCTAAATTAGTTTTATTGGATGAAGTAGGTGCTGGTGTTAACAGAACTCTATTAAAAGATCTTGGTACAGCTATAGAAAAATTAAATAAAGATAAAGGTTATACTTTTTGTATGATAGAGCATGATATGGATTTTATAGGAAGATTGTGTGACCCTGTAATTGTTATGGCCGAGGGATCAGTTCTTTTTGAAGGCTCTGTTGCAGATGCCAAAAAAGATGAAAAAGTAATTGAGAGTTATTTAGGAAGAGGTTCAAGATTAAAGAATATTTAGTTATGGCATTTTTTGAGGGCAATAACATGACTGGAGGATATGGAAGTGGGCCAGATATAATTAATTCATGTTCAGTAAATGTTGAGAGAGGGGAAATAGTTTCAATACTTGGGCCTAACGGAGCTGGAAAATCTACGGCAATGAAAGCAATGTTAGGTTTGTTAAATCTAAAATCAGGATCAGTCAAAATTGATGGAAAAGATATTTCAAACCTTTCACCTCAAGATAGAGTAAAGCTAGGTATTTCTTTTGTGCCACAGACTAAAAATGTTTTTGCTGGCATGACAGTTGAAGAAAATTTAGAAATGGGGGCTTTTTTAATCGATAGTGATTACATGCAAGTTATTGATGAAATTTATGATTTATTTCCAATACTTAGAGAAAAAAGAAATCAATTAGTTGGTGAATTGTCTGGAGGGCAAAGACAGCAGGTAGCCTTGGGTAGAGCATTAATGATTAAGCCATCTGTATTAATGTTAGATGAACCAACAGCCGGAGTCTCCCCAATAGTAATGGATGAATTATTCGATCATATAGTAAAAGTTAAAAGAAAAAATGTAGCAATCTTAATGGTTGAACAAAACGCAAAACAGGCATTAAATATTTCTGACAGAGGTTACGTTTTGGTTACAGGTGAAAATCGTTATTCTGGAACTGGAAAAGAATTATTGAATGATCCGAGAGTAAGAAGTTCTTTTTTAGGTGGGTGATATGGATTTTGTAAATGCTATTATACTCTTATTAAACTATATTTTTGTTCCAGCTTTGGCTTACGGATCTCAATTAGCTCTTGGTGCAATTTTTGTTACTTTAATTTATGGAATTTTACGATTTGCAAACTTTGCTACTGGAGACATGATGTCCTTTGGAACAATGTTTACAATCTTATTTACTTGGTACTTTCAGTCTGTTGGTATCAGTCTTGGAGTTTTGCCAACAGCTTTATTAGCTATTCCTTTTGCAATTATTTTTATGATTGGTTATATGCTGCTAATAGATAAATTTGTCTTTAAATATTACCGGGTAAACAAAAGCCCGCCAGTTCAGTTGGCAATGGTTAGTATTGGTGTGATGTTTGTTACCCAGGCTGTAGTTCGAATAATTATTGGACCATCTGATAGAAGATTTTTTGATGGAGAAAAATTTTTAATTAAGGCTGGTGAATTTAAGGAAATGACAGGATTAAATGAAGGTCTTGCAATTAAATCAACCCAAGTTTTAACTATTATTGTTACATTAATTTTAGTCTCAACTCTCTTTTGGTTTTTAAATAAAACAAAAACTGGAAAAAGTATGAGAGCATATTCTGATAATGAAGACTTGGCATTGTTATCAGGTATTGATCCAAAAAAAATAGTTATGATAACTTGGGTCATAGCAGGTATCCTAGCTACAATTGGAGGTGCTTTGTATGGTTTAGACAAAAGTTTTAAACCATTCACATATTTCAATAATATGCTTCCAATATTTGCAGCAGCAATTGTTGGTGGTATTGGCAATCCATTTGGAGCATTTTTAGGAGGATATGTAATTGCTTTTTCAGAAATACTTTTAACTTATGCTTATAGGAAATTCTTTATGTATATCTTACCTGAAACAATGGAACCGGGTGGTTTAGTTCAATTACTATCAACTGATTATAAATTTGCAGTATCATTTTCAATACTTGTTATTGTTTTACTCTACCGACCATCTGGAATTTTTAAAGGGAAGGTATTGTGAGAAAAAATTTAAATGTAATAGCAGCTTACAGTATAATGATGGGATTGATTATCCTTGTAGGATTATTCCAATCTTGGAATATTGCTTTATCAATATTCAATCTTTGTCTAATTTCAGCGGTTATGACAATGGGTGCCAATATTCAATGGGGTTATGCAGGTCTTATTAATTTTGGGATAATGGGCTATACAGCATTGGGTGGTTTGGCAGCAGTTTTAATTTCTGTTAATCCAGTTCAAGAGGCATGGAGTGCAGGCGGTTTAAATATTTTGTTAAGTCTGTTCTTAATCATTGGAATGGTGTTAGCTGTAAGATATGTATTAAAGAAATATGAAAAATCAAAAACAAGAACTTATATAATTGCTGCAATAATCATTTTAGGAATTATTGTAATAAGGTTTGTATCTGAGCCAGGAATCGAAGCAATTGAAGAGGTAGATCCTGCAAAAACTGGATTTCTCGGTGGGTTTGGTCTTCCTATTATTTTTTCATGGATAGTTGGAGCTTTTTTTGCAGGTGGACTGGCATTCATAATAGGTAAAGTTGCTTTAGGTTTGAGAGCAGATTATCTAGCAATAGCTACACTGCTGATATCAGAAATTGTGATTGCAATTATTAAACATGAAGACTGGCTGACAAGAGGAGTTAAAAATGTAATTGGATTAAAACGTCCTGCACCTTATGAGGTAAATTTACAACAGACTGACTGGTTTATTAATTTAGTTGAAAATTTTAATGCAAGTAAATTAAATTCTATTTCAGATTTTGTGGAAAGACAGGCAGCCTTAAACCAATTCGTAATTGAAGGTTCATCAGTTTTTGTAAAGCTTTGTTACTCAGGACTATTTTTAATAGTTGTAATTATTCTTTTAATTTTAACTCAAAAAGCTCTTTATTCTCCTTGGGGAAGGATGATGAGAGCTATTAGAGACAATGAAGAAGCAGCTAATGCAATGGGAAAAAATGTTGTTAAGCAGCATCTATTAATTTTTGTTTTAGGTTCAGCAATAGTAGGAATAGCAGGTGCAATGTTAGTAACCCAAGATGGGTTATTTACTCCCGGAAGTTATAGACCAATGAGATATACTTTTTTGATTTGGGTAATGGTTATTGTTGGAGGAAGTGGAAATAATTTTGGAGCAATTCTTGGAGGTTTTGTTGTTTGGTTTTTATGGATTGAATCTGCACCTATTGGATTATATTTGGTAAATTTAACAACTGCAGGTTTAGACGATACTCATTTTTTAAAAGTTCATTTAATTGAAAGTGTGCCGTATTTTAGATTTTTAATGATGGGCGCAGGTCTATTATTAATTATGAGATACAGACCAAAAGGTATACTTCCAGAAAAAATAGAAATAAAATAATCATTATATGAAATATATTATATTAGGTGCCGCAATTGCTTGGGCCATGTATATGGCTGATAAGTATATGTTTTAATGAATAAAAATCTTTGGCTACTAATTTTAAGTCAGATTTTCGCATTTACGGCTGCACCCGTCACAGTATTCTTGAGTGGAATTATTGGTTCTCAACTTAGTCCTATAAAATCTTTATCAACATTACCAATGGCATTATCAATAGTAGGAATTGCAATTTTTGCAATGTTCGCAGCAAAAGTAATGAGTATAATAGGACGTAGATCAGGATTTATTTTTGCATCGGTCGGAACTTCAGTTGCATCTTTGATAGCAGCTTACTCAATAATTATAGAGAGTTTTATATTATTCAATTTAGGATGTTTCTTAATTGGAGCAGGAGTAGCTTTTAGTCATCAGTATAGATTTGCTGCAGTTGAAACAGTTGATAAAGAAATGGCCCCAAAAGCAATATCAATAATATTATTAGCAGGAATAGGTTCTGCATTTATAGGCCCAAATTTAGCTAATGTTTCTAAAGAAATTATTTCCCAGCATTTATATGCAGGTTCATATATAGCCCTTGCAGTTTTAACACTTATTTCAACTATTTTTTTATTATTTTATGAAGACGATCATAAAAAAAATAACTTTATAAAAAAAAGTAGCAGAAGTTATTTTGAGCTAATTTCACAACCTAGGTTTTTACAAGCTTTAATTGCTTCAGCATTTGCTTATGCAGTGATGACATTTTTGATGACTGCTACACCAATTAGTATGCATGTAATGGAAAAAATGAGTTTATCTAAAACAGGTTTTGTAATTCAATTACATATTGCATCTATGTTCTTACCATCTTTAATCACTGGAAACTTAATCAAAAAATTTGGTCATAGTAAGATTATGTACGCAGGAGTTATGTTATTTTTAATAACAATTTTATTAAGTTTTTTTGAACAAACCTTCTTTAATTATTTAGTTGCTCTAATTTTCTTGGGATTAGGTTGGAATTTTTTATTTATATCAGGAACTAGTTTATTAGTTTTATCTTATAGAGAAGAAGAAAAATTTAAGGCACAAGGTTTTAATGACCTTATTGTTTATACAGTTCAAGCAACAGCAAGCTTATCTGCTGGAGTATTTATTAATTTAACTAGTTGGAAAACAATGAATTTAGTTTGTATAATATTTTTAGTAATTATTATTATTTCAACTTTAAGAGCAGATTTTAAACAAAAAAAACCCCAGTAAATTTAGTTACTGGGGTTTTTTGAATAAGATATTAATTATCTTTGTTTTTTAGTTTTAAACTTTCCGCCTTTAATTTCTTGTTCTAAGAAAGAACCTTCAGCTTCACCGACGTCAGTAAAAGTTACTCCAGTTGCACCTTCGTAGTCAACTTTTTTACCTTTAGCTAATAAATCTAAACCTTTTTTAAGTTCACCTGGGTAAATTTTTGTTCCAGGACCGTTAGCAACATCCATTACATTTTTTGCAATTGATGCTCTATCAGCTGATCCACCTGCTTGCATTGCTAAAACAATTAAAGCAGCAGCATCATAAGACTCACTTGTATAAGGACCTGAAGAGTCAATACCAGCAGCTTTTGCTACTTTACCGAATACTCCGGCACCTTTGCCAGTTGAACCAGGCATTGAACCAAAAGATTTTTTCAAGTCTTTTCCAAATGCATCAACTAAAGACTGACCGATCATACCATCAGATAAAATAAATTTATCAAATGCACCAGAGTCTAAAGAAGCTTGTATAATTCCTTTACCTCCTTGGTCTAGGTAACCAATTACAGCTACTGCATCACCACCTGCAGAAGCAAGAGTTGCTACTTCAGAGGAGTAATCTGCTTTACCATCTTCATGAGCAGTTACAGTTGTTACTTTAATACCATGAGCTTTTACTGCAGCTTCATAAACATCTGCTAAACCTTTTCCATAGTCATTGTTAGTGTAAGTGATTGCAACACTTTTAACTTTTCTGTCTTTAGTAATATCAGCTAAAATTTGACCACCTCTAGCATCAGATGGAGCAGTTCTGAAGAAATACCCTTTGTCATCTAAAGTAGTTAATCCTGGTGATGTAGCTGATGGTGAAATCATTACTACACCATTTGGTACAGCAACGTTTGAAGCTATTGCTCCAGTTACACCTGAACAGTCAGCACCCATAATAGCCGCAACTCCTTGTGAAATAACACCTTCAGCTGCTGCGGTTGCTGCTGCTGAGTCAACACAAGTTGAGTCTGCTCTTACAACTTCAATATTTTTTCCACCTAATAAAGAACCTGAGTCAGAGGCTTCTTTAAAAGCAAGTTCTGCTGAAGCTGCCATAGCTGGAGTAAGCGATTCAATGGGACCAGTAAAACCTAATATGATACCCATTTTAATGTCTGCCATTACCTTTGTCCCAAAAATTGAAACAAACATAAATGCAGCGATAAATAGTTTTTTCATTATCTTCCTCTTTATTGTTAACAATTTATAAAAGATAAATTAAAGCCTATTTATATAATATTTCAATAAGCAAATTATTTTATTTTATGTAGTAAAAAAACAGAGGATATCACAATAATACCCCCTAATATGAACATCAATGTGGGAACCTCTCCGAAAGTTATGAAAGAGAGGATTATTCCAAAAATAGGGAATAAAGAATAAAAAGGAAATATCTGACCCACAGTATAAAATTTGTACAGATAAAACATTAATAAATGTGCACACAAAGAAACAATTACTGCCTGATAAGAAATTAGAATCCAAGAACTAATATTTATTTGTTCGATGTTTTTGTAAATATTTCCCTCAAATAAAGATGATAAGATTAATAATATAGTAAAGCCAAAAATTCCTGTACTGGCATTTATCATACTTGTTGGTAATTCATTAAGCTGTCTAGAATAGACCTGTGCTAAACCAAAAAATAGTGCCATTAAACTTGCAAAAAACAATCCTAAATAATTTTCATTTAGTTTTGGATCAAAGAAAATAATTAATATTCCAAGAAATGAAGTTAAAATTAATAACCATTTATTTTTACTTATATTTTCTTTAAGGATAAACGCACTTGCTAGTATGCCAAAAGGTATTGCCAGTTGGGATCCTAGGATAATAGGAGAAATCATTGAGGAGTGATATAAAGATAAATTCATAAATACGTAGACTAATACTCCCATTGAAACTGAAAAAATTAAAAGAGGCTTAAAAAATTTTTTACTAGGTATTCGAAATTTCCAAAAAGGTATCAAAATAATAAAAACTAAAAACATTCTTAATGAAGCCATTAAGACAGGAGGTACAGAATTATTTAAAGCTAATTTTGCAACTGGAAATGCACTTCCATGGGCAATCATAATAAAAATAAGGATAGATAAATGTTTAAGAGGCAATTATTTTTTGATTAAAAGTATTGTTTAAATGTTTCATTGATAGATAATACTCCGTAATCATTTAGTCCTCCAATTATAAGCTGTATTGCTACCAATAAAATAAATCCTAAACCAACATAAACTATCCATAAATGTTTTTGTATATAATGTGCCAAATATGTTGCCAAAGCTCCCGTCAATACTACCGATAACATTAAACCAAAAATCATAAATCCAAGATACCCTTTTGCAGCAGCCACAACACCGATAACGTTATCAAAACTTATCATGATATCGGCAAATAAAACTTTACCAATACTATTAATATATGAAGGTTCTTTAATTTTTTTTGTTTGAGATTTTACTTTCTTTATATCAACCAAATCTTTTCTGAGGTCATTAACTATCCAAATTAATAAAATACCACCTAAAATTTTAATAAAATAAAACTCAAATAAATATGTAGCAAATATCGCAAAAAAAATTTTGAAAACAAATGCACCTATTACTCCCCATAGAATAATTTGTTTTCTATTTTTTGGTACAAAATTTGCAGCTATAGAACCAACTATCACAGCATTATCAGCTGTAAGAATAATTGTAATAAAAACAATTTTTGTTAAAATTACGAGTTCTTCAATCAAAGTAGTAACTTATAATAAATTAATTGAGTAAATTCAATTTATTCAATTTTTTATTACAGATTTAGTCTTAAACGTTAGAAAAAAATTAGTATTTTGAAACTTTTTCTCCAGCTATAATTGCTTTTAGGTCATCGTATTCTTTACAATCGCAACCTTTTAAAACTTCTAATCTTTCAACTGCAAGATTATGTCTTTTTGTTGCTACATAAAGTTCACCTAAATATTCATTAATACCAATGTGGTATGGATTGATAGCTAAACCTTTTAGATAATATTTTTCCCCATTTTCAAAATCACCAAGCTTTCTTGTGGTGAAACCTAAATAATTTAAAGTGTCAGCTTTGTTAGGAAATTTTTTATTAGACTGTAATAATAATTTTTGAGCTTTTTCATATCTCTTTTTTGCTTTTTCTAATTTATCTTTTTTCTCAAAATTTTTTGCAGCTTTAATATGTGATACGGCCATATCATATTGTGTTTTAGTTTTAGAGGAACCACTATCGCTTGAACCAGCTGCATATAAGCTTGTGAAAAAGCCTGCAGTCAAAATTATTGTAATAAGTATTTTTTTTATAATCATAAAAATTTTTTCATATTGTTTAGTTTTTTTAGTACAAGCCCGTTTTCTAGTAAATTATCTTTTATAGATTTGGCAGTAGATAATGCACTTATATTATCTCCATGTATGCACACAGAGTCGATTTCACAAGGTATTTGCTTTCCACTGTGACAATTTAGTGTCTGATTTTTAACCATAGTTAATACGTGTTTTTTTGCTATTTCTGGGTCAGTAATTAATGCATTAGATTTTTTTCTTGAAACTAAATTTCCATCATCTTCATAGTTTCTATCTGCAAAGATTTCACAGGCAATTTTCATATTTAATTTTTTTGCAGCCAGTTCCATTTTTGAACCAGTTGGAACAAGATAAATTAAATCTTTACTTATTTCATTGATAGTTTTAGCAATTATAGTTGCAAGTTCAAAATCCTCACAAGCCATATTGTTTAATGCTCCATGGGGCTTTATATGACTTACAGACTCATCATATTCCAATGCAATCTTTTGAAGAATTTCATATTGATCAACTATTAGTTTTTTTATTTCTTTAGTTGATAAGTTCATTCTTTCTCTTCCGAAATTTTCTGGATCATTGAATGATGGATGAGCCCCAATACTAACTCCATTTTTTTTTGAAATTTGAATTGTTTGGTGCATTGTTTCTTCATCACCAGCATGAAATCCACATGCTATATTTGCAGAATTTACTATTTGCAACAAATTGGGATCATATTTATTTGAATGATGTTTAGATTTTTCTCCTAAATCGCAATTTATATTAATTTCCATAGACATGATTGTTAAGTATAACATGTCATGATTAAAAATATATTAAATCTTGGTGACGCAGCCTTATACTGTGATTTTGGACAAGATGTTAATAAAAAAACTAATTCATATGTCATTAAATATTTTAATAAGATTCGACAATTAAAAATTGAAAGTATAAATAATATTACTCCTTCCTATAATAAGCTGATCATCTCCTTTGATTTAAAAAATATTAAATATAATGAGTTAAAAAATTTAATAGAGAAAATTGAGATAGATAAAGAAGAAAGTTTTCAAAAAAATACTATAGAAATTCCGATTTGTTGTGAGGAGCCTTATTCTTTAGATTTTCCTAGACTTGAAGAAAAACTTAAATTAAGCAAAGAACAAATTCTCAAAAAATTTTTTGATAAAAAATACTTTTGCTATATGACTGGTTTTATTGCAGGCATGCCCTTCCTTGGAGATTTGGAAGAAGATATGAAAATAGAAAGATTAGAAACTCCAAGGGTAAAAGTTCCTAAAGGATCGATAGGAATAACAGAGCAATTTGCAAATATTTATACTTTTGAAAGCCCAGGAGGATGGAATATCATTGGTAATACACCAATCGAAGTTTTTGATAATTCAAAAGAGAACGAACCTAATCTAATTAATCCTGGAGATACGGTCATATTTAAAGAAATAACCAAAGATCAATATCTAAATTATGAGTGATAATTATTTTAAAGTAATTAGATCAGGAATAAATTCAACTTTTCAGGATAAGGGAAGACCAAACTTGTATCATTTGGGTATCCCCTTTAGTGGAGCAATGGACAATAGAAATTATCTATTAGCTAATAAACTTGTTGATAATGATTCAAATAATCCAGTTTTAGAATTTGCATACCAAGGTCCACATTTAAAATATATAGGAAAAAAAATCAGTTTTACAATAACTGGCGATGTTTCGTTTAAAATAAAATCAAAAACCTCAGAGATTGATGGAAATTGTTATGAAACTTATGAGATAAACAATGAAGATGAGATAGATATATTGTCTACTAATAAATCAGTTTATGGTTATTTATCTTTAAGCGGAAAGTTTGATGTGGGTTATCAGTGGGGTAGTTGCTCAACCAATACGAAGTCTTATATAGGAGCAAATAATGGAAAAAAGTTACAAAATGAACAAATAATAAATATTTTTAAAATTAAAAAAAATTTTAATAAAAGAATAATTAATTATATTAATACAAAAATAGAAAAAATTAGAGTTATTAAAGGAACCAATTTTAATTATTTTTCTGAAAAAGCTATAGATAATTTTTTTAAAAAAGAATTTAAAGTTTCAAAGTTATCTGATCGAATGGGCATGAGGCTGCAAGGACCTCAGTTAGAAAATATCTATAATTATAATATAAAGTCGGAAGGATTAATCAGAGGTGTAATTCAAGTTCCAGGTGATGGAAATCCAATAATAATGTTGTCAGATCACGGCACAATTGGTGGATATCCTAAGATTGGAGTGATTATAAGTGCAGACTATGATCGTTTAGTTCAATTGCCATCTGGATCTAAAATAAAATTTCAACAAATTGATTTATCAGATGCGGAAACCCTTTTTAAGATGTATGAGATGGAAACTCAGAATTTATTAAATCAAATATAATGAATATAATTACAAAACTACCGGGACCATTATTAATTTTTTTAGGGGCATTGAGCTTAAGTTTTGGCGGACTTATTGTAAAATCGTTTGAGGGCGCAACTTTATGGCAAATATTATTTTGGAGATCGTTTTTTTTTACTCTTACAGTTTTAGCATTTCTAATAATCAGTTATAAAAAAGATACTTTCAAATCATTTTATGTGTCGGGTTTACCAGGGTTCTTTGGTGGAATAATTTTATCTTTTGGATTCTGTGGATATGTTTTTGCCATGTATAATACTAGTGTTGCTAATACAAACTTTATTATTTCACTCCAGATATTATTTTTGGCTATTTTTGGATATTTTTTTTTAAAAGAAAAAATTAGCGTTATAACTCTGATTTCAATTTTTTTAGCAATGACAGGTGTTTTATTGATGGTTGGAAATTCACTTTCACCAGGTGAATTATCTGGCAATCTAGCAGCATTTTCAATGCCTATAG
>CACLGJ010000014.1 GCA_902606445.1 uncultured Pelagibacteraceae bacterium | reverse complement strand
ATATTAAAATTTTTCAGAAAATTAAATTTGTTATTTTTGATTAATAAATATTGATTATTTTTTTTATAAACATTTAGTTTGTAAAAAGTTTGCTTATCCTTTTTTTTCAATTTTACTAATTCAAAATTTTTATTTTTATGAGATTTGCATTTTTTAATTAATGGACACTTCTTACAATTAGGAGCAATAGGTTTACAAATTAATGCTCCTAATTCCATCAAAGCTTGAGCATAATCACTTGACCTTTTTTTAGATGTTCCAAAAATTTTTTTCTTCTCTAGTAAATTTTCCTTTCTTATCTGGTCATGTTCTTTTAAAAATAAGTATCTCTTAAGTACTCGTTCAATATTACCATCTAAGGGAATAAAAGGTTTATTAAAAGCTATGGCTGAAATAGCACTGGCAGTATAATCACCTATACCTGGTAATGATTTTAATTCTAGAAAATTACTTGGTATGTTTTTATTAAAATCTTTGACAACTAATTGAGCTGTTTTTTTTAAATTTCTTACTCTAGAATAATAACCTAGCCCCTCCCATAGCTTAACTAATTTTTGGTCATTAAAATTTGCTAATGTTTCCAGATCAGGAATATTTTTAATAAATTTTTGAAAATAAGGAACTACAGTAGATACTTGAGTTTGCTGCAACATAAACTCACTAACTAAAGTGTAATATTGCTTTTTTCTATTGGAAACCTTTTTTCTCCAAGGTAATGATCTTTTATTAATATCATACCAATTAAGAATTTTATTTGTTATCATCTGTTTCTTCATATGCAATATAAAAATAATTCTAAGCAAAGAAGCGTGCAAGGCTTAAGATCATTTAGAGACACTTTACCAAAAAATATAAAAAAGATTATAAATAAAAAAGGTCATATTTACTCCGAAACATTAAATAATTGGAAATATATTGTTGGTGATAATCTCTTTAAGTTTTGTTACCCAAAGTCTTTTAAAAATTCAAATCGATTCGGAGTAAGCACTTTACTAATAATGGTTAAAAGGGGTCATGAAGTTGATTTGGAGTATTCAAAAAAAGATATTATGGATAAAATGAATAGTTTTTTTGGATACTCAGTTATTGAAAAACTTAAATTTATTAGTTTTGATGATGATCAAAATAATTTTTTTACTAATGCAAAAAAAGGAAAAAATGTGACAATTAAGAAATATCAAAATAAGATTGATAGCATTAAGAATGACAAGATTAAAAAATCTTTGATAGAATTAACTAAAGTATTTAAACAAAAATGAAAAATTTAATTTTACTTTTTCTTATCATTTTTTTTCAAACTTCACACATAAGTGCTGATGGCTCAGACAAAGTGAAGAGAATAATAATTGGTAACAAGAATGCAAAAATAAGTATTATTGCTTACGAGTCATTAACTTGCAGTCATTGTGCAAATTTCCATATTGATATTTTGCCGAATTTAAAAAAAGAATATATCGATACAGGTATAGCAAAGATTGAATTTAGACATTTTCCTTTAGATGTTGCCGCTTTAAATGCATCAAAAATTGCTCAATGTAAAAATGATGGAAAATCAGATATTTTAAATAGTTTGTATCTGAACCAATCAAAATGGATCAAAGGTAAAACAATTGATGAGGTTAATGAGAGCTTAAAAAAATTTTTAGTTTCAGATGGAATTAAAGTTGACTTTGATAAATGTACAACTGACAAAAGTATCGAGAATTTTGTTTTAAATGATCGAGTCGAGGGTGTAAAAAAATTCAAAGTAAATGCTACTCCTACGATTATAATCAACGGTAAAAAGTTTGAAAAATCTCTAAATTATAAAAATTTAAAAAAATCCCTTGAAAAACTGATATAACTTAATGTATGGAGTTTAAAAAAATCCAACTTAATGGATTTAAATCTTTCGCTGATAAAACAAATTTTCTCATAGAAAATGGTTTGACTGGGATTGTCGGCCCAAATGGATGTGGCAAATCAAATATAGTTGAATCTTTAAGGTGGGTAATGGGCGAAACTTCAGCTAAAAGTATGAGGGGTTCAGGTATGGAGGATGTAATATTTTCTGGCACCTCAAACAAAACTTCAAAAAATATAGCTGAGGTATCGGTTTCAGTTAGTAATCTTAATAATGAAGGTCCAATACAATACCGTGAGTTAGATGAGGTTCGCGTAAGAAGAAAAATAGAAAAAGATAAAGGATCAAAATTTTATATCAATGATAAAGAAGTAAGAGCAAGAGATGCTCAAATGTTTTTTGCTGATCTTTCAACTGGAGCTCACTCACCTTCCATGATCAGTCAAGGACGTATTGGTGCTTTAGTAACGGCCAAGCCAACTGATCGAAGGGCAATTTTAGAAGAGGCTGCTGGAATTTCAGGCCTACATGTTAGAAGACATGAAGCAGAGTTAAGATTAAGTGCTGCTGAAAATAACTTAAAAAGAGCAGATGAGTTAAGAAGACAACAAGAAAAACAATTAGCTAATCTTCAAAAGCAAGCCGAAGAGGCAACAAAATACAAACTCATTTCTGAGGAAATAAAAAAAATAGAGGCTGGACTTTACTATTTAAAATTAATTGAAATAGATAAAGAAATTACAATTGAAAATGAAATAAATAAAGAGGCTGAAGGTGAGGTAAGCGGCTTCAATGAAAAAATAAATGAGCTTGAAAAACAAATTAAATCTGAAACCGAAAAAGTTAACCCACTCAGAGAGAAAAATATTGAAAATTTATCTAAAATCCAAAGATTAAATTTAGAACTACAAAGCTTAGATGAAGAGAAAACTAGAATCCAGGACGAATTGGAGTTCATTAAAAAATCTCTTATAACTTTGGAAGAAGATATTTCTAGAGAGAAGGGTATTGTTATAGATGCAAATTCAAATGAAAAACGTCTTAAAGGAGAAAAAATTGAATTAATTGAAATTGACTCTAAATATTTTGAAACTGAAAAATTATCAAATGAAGACCTCGAAAGTGCTAAAAATAAATTAGATAAAGAACAGAAAGAAGTTGATGCTGTTATTAGCAATATAGCTGACCGAAGTTTGAATGTTAGCCTTGAATCAATTAATAATGTGAAAAACACTATTACTAGAGCAAAAGAATTTTTAGAAAGTAATGAAATTAATCAGGCGCTAGCACTACTGGATAGATGCAATATTGAGCTTGATAATTTTTTAAAAGATATCAAAGATGATAAAAGTAGAAATGAACTTCTTAGTGTAAGTGAAAAGTCTAATAATATAAAAATTCTTCAAGAAAAATATGCTGATGCGTTTAGTAAAAATCAGTCTATCAAGAAAGAGTCTATTAAAAGAAATGAAAGAATTAAAACAATTGAAACTGAAACAGAAAGCTGGAAAAATCTTTTTATTAATTCCGAAAAAATGATTAATGAATTAACTGATAGAAAAAGTAAACTTAACAATCAATTAGAACAATTAGAAAATCAACCTCGTACACAAGCAGAAAGAAAAGGGCAAATTTCTGAAAACTTAAGAATCTCAGAAAAAGAAAAGGATGATAATGAAATAATCATAAATGAAACCGATGATAAAATTGAAAAACTAAGAAATGATTTAAATGAAGTTCAAGAACAATCAATACAAATAAGAGAAAGAAAAGCAAGTTCAGGTGCCACTATTGAGGGTCTTAATAAAAGAAAGTCAGACCTATTAGACAGAATTAGTTCTGAATTAAATTTAACTGAAAATAATATATTGGAAAACTCTAACTTAAATGGCTTAGAAGAATTACCAAACCACGTAGACCAGGAAGATCAATTAGATAAAAAAAAACAGGAAAGAGAAAAACTTGGATCAGTAAATTTAAAGGCTGATGAAGAGACAAATAAATATGAAGTTGAAATAAAAAAAATGGAACAAGATCGTGCAGATTTAGTTACAGCTATAATTAAATTAAAAGAAAGCATTAATGAATTAAACCAAAAAGGAAGAGAAAGACTAATTGAAGCCTTCGAAAAAGTTAACAGAAAGTTTAATGAGGTATATACAAAATTATTTAATGGAGGAAATGCAAAGTTAGAATTAGTTGATTCTGATGATCCTCTTGAAGCAGGTTTAGAAATGTTAGTAAGTCCTCCAGGAAAAAGGCTACAATC
The DNA here is from genome assembly GCA_902606445.1 of uncultured Pelagibacteraceae bacterium. Taxonomy (GTDB): domain Bacteria; phylum Pseudomonadota; class Alphaproteobacteria; order Pelagibacterales; family Pelagibacteraceae; genus Pelagibacter. The sequence goes on along the minus strand of CACLGJ010000014.1, from coordinate 21,804 downwards.
CATTACGTTATTATCTGGTGGTGAACAAGCTTTAACTGCTCTATCACTAATTTTTGCAGTTTTCTTAACTAACCCATCACCTATTTGCGTTTTAGATGAAGTTGACGCTCCACTAGATGACGCGAACGTAACAAGATTTTGTAGTCTATTGGAAGAACTAACCAAAATTACTAATACAAAATTTATAATTGTAACCCACCATGCTTTAACAATGTCCAAAATGGACAGACTTTACGGTGTTACAATGCCAGAAAAGGGGATAAGCCAGCTAGTTGCTGTTGATCTTCAAAAAGCAGAAAGTATGGTTGCTTAATATCAGATGTCAAAAGATCAATTCAAAACTCGCTTACAGATTGCAAAAAATAAGCTTTTAAAGAAAGAATTAAAAGAAAATAATCGGAATTCATCCTCCATTGGAGCCGCTTTTAAGCTAAGCACAGAATTAGTCTCAGCAGTTGCTCTTGGGACAATTATTGGGTTTATTTTAGACAAGACCTTTGGTACTAAACCTTGGTTAATTATAATATTTTTTTTTATTGGTGTGGTGGCAGGTATAATAAATGTGATCAGATCAGCAAAAAATATGCAAGAATAGATTTTTTTTATGGCAGCAAACCCAATGACACAATTCGAAGTTTATCGAATTGGTCCTGAAATTAAAATAGGCGAATTTGATATATCTTTTACAAATGCAAGCTTATTTATGGTTATTAGTTCAATTGCAATTTTAATAATTTTTAATATTGGTTCAAAGAAAAATTCTCTTTTACCAAATAAACTTCAGCTATTAGCTGAGCTAAGTTATACCTTTGTGTCAAAAATGATTGGTGATACAGCTGGATCAAAAGCAAGACCATATTTTGCTTTTATATTTTCTTTATTCATGTTTGTATTATTTTGCAACATGTTAGGAATGATTCCTTATACTTTTACCGTAACAAGTCACATTATTGTAACTTTTATGCTTGCATCATTTATATTTATAGGTGTTACAATAATAGGTTTTATTAAACATGGTTTTGGATATTTAAAATTATTTGTTCCTAGTGGGGTACCAGCTGTTCTGCTTCCACTAATCGTTATAATTGAAATAATTTCTTATCTAAGTAGACCAATTAGCTTATCAGTTAGATTATTTGCTAATATGATGGCTGGTCATACTATGATGAAAGTTTTCGGAGGCTTTGTTATTAGTCTTGGAATAGTTGGTGGATGGCTTCCGCTAAGTTTTTCGGTTGCATTAACAGGTTTGGAGATATTGGTTGCTTTTCTTCAAGCTTATGTTTTTGCAATCTTAACATGTATCTACTTAAATGATGCATTAAATTTACACCATTAATAAATATAGGAGGATATAATGGAACTAGAAGCAGCAAAAATGATCGGTGCAGGGTTAGCAGCAATCGCTCTAGCGGGTGCCGGTGTAGGAATTGGAATAATTTTTGGAAATTATTTGTCAGGTGCGATGAGAAATCCATCTGCAGCTCAAAAACAATTTCCTAACTTATTACTAGGATTTGCACTTGCAGAAGCAACTGGCCTTTTTGGATTAGTAGTTGCATTAATCATTCTCTTTGCATTTTAGATTTGGATGATTAAAAAAATTGTTTTTCAGTTAGTATTTTTTAGCTTTCTTACATTCGAGAAAGTTTTTGCTGCTGAAAGTGGAGGCATGCCTCAATTGAATCCTGAATTTTGGTTTTCTCAAATTTTCTGGTTAACATTAACTTTTGGTCTTTTATATTTAGCTTTATCAAAACTAATACTGCCAAAAATTAGTGCTAATTTAGAATCTAGAAAGTCACAAATTTCAGATAATATTGAGGCAGCAGATAAACAAAGAGAAGAAAGTGAAATCAAATTAACAGAGTATGAAAAAATTATTTCAAATAGCAAAAATGAAGCAAAAAGTATTTATAATCAGGCCAGAGAAAAAGCATTAAAGGATATAAATGCAAAAAAAGACATTTTGGATAAACAAATTGATGAGGAAATTAGGAAGGCTGAAGATGAGATTAATCTATTAAGAAAAGATGCACCAACAAAAATTAACAAGATTGCAATTGATACAGCCTCTGAGCTAACAAAGAAACTAATTGGTGCCGAAGTAAATAACAGTAATATTTCAGCTATAGTTAATGATTTGTTTAAGAGAGATGGTGAAAAATATTATGGTAATTGATTCAACATTTTGGGTAGCGGTTTCTTTTATAATTTTCTTTGGGGGCTTAATATATCTAAAAGTACCACATAAAATAAATGAGATGCTTAATAAACTTATAACAGATATTAAGACTGAAATTGATGAAAGCGAAAAATTAAGAACTGAAGCAAAAAATTTATTAGATAATGCTCAAAAAAAACTTGATACAGCTGGGCGTGTCAAAAATGAAATTCTTGATCAAGCAAAAAAAGATAGTGATAGATTGATTATTGAACTAAACGATAAATTTCATAAATCATCAGATTTAAAAAAGAACTTAGCTGAAAATAAGATTAATCAGCTGAAAGAAAATGCAATTAAAGAAATTAAAGATGTCTCAATAAAAATTGCCGTGGATTCAGTTAAAAAAATAATTACAACATCTATTGATAAATCAAAGCTGGACACACTGTTTCAAAAGAATCTAGATGAAACTAAAGAAGAGTTAAAAAAAATTAACTCATAATACTCTTACAATTTTTATAAAAAACTATAAATTATCATAATGAATTCTATTGTAATAGGCTCAGGTTTTGGTGGTATAGCTGCTGCACTCCGTCTGAGAGCTAAAGGTCATGAAGTTACATTAATTGAAAAACATAAAGATCTTGGAGGAAGAGCTAGAGTATTCAAGAGAAATGGTTTTATTTATGATGGCGGTCCCACTGTTATTACTGCACCTTACCTAATTAATGAGCTATTCGAATTATTTAAAAAGAACCCCAAGGAATATATAAATTTATCTCCTTTAAATGTTTGGTATCAGTTCGTTTTTGAGGATAATTCAAAATTTAATTACTCAGGAAATGAAGATGAAATGAAAGAACAAATTGAAAAAATAAATAAAGAAGATGTTGAGGGTTATAAAAAATTAGTAAATTTTACAAAAAAAATTTTTGACAAAGGATTTACAGAACTATCAGATGTGCCATTTGATAAACCTTTTGTAATGTTACAACAATTACCTGCTTTAATAAAACTTAAAAGTTACAAATCAGTATACTCTTTAGTTTCATCATATATCAAAAATGAAAAATTAAGAAGAGTCCTAAGCATGCATCCACTTCTAGTTGGAGGCAATCCTTTCACAACTACCTCTATTTATGGGCTTATTTTGTATTTAGAAAAAAAGTGGGGAATACATTATTCAATGGGTGGAACTGGTAATATTATAAAAGGTTTTGAGAAACTTATGAATGAGGTTGGTATAGAAATAATAAAAGGTGGTGAAGTAACAAAAATTATTTCTAATAAAAATAAGGTTACTGGTGTTCAGTTAAATGATCAATCTATCATAGAAGCTAACAATGTTATATGTAATGCGGATCCTCCTGCTGTATATGAAAAAATGTTAAATGGAAATAAAGATAGTTCACTCATGTTTAAATGGAAGAAAAATAGAATGGAATATTCTATGGGATTATTCGTTTATTATTTTGGAACAAAAAAAACTTATAGTGATATAGAGCATCATACAATAAAATTTGGCAATAAGTATAAAGAACATCTTGATGATATATTTGAAAATAAAAAATTGAATAATGATATAAGTTATTATCTTCACAGACCTTCTGCTACCGACAAGTCTATGGCTCCTCCAAATCAAGATTGTTTTTATGTTTTAGTTCCGGTGCCAAATAACCAGTCAAAAATTAATTGGTCTGATGAAGGAGAAAAAATGAAAAATTTAGTAATTGATAAAATGGAAAAGGATTTAATGCCAAACCTTAGAGAAAATATAGTTGAAGATTTTTATCTAACACCAGATTATTTTGAAAAAGATTTAAATACTAAATATGGTTCAGGTTTTTCAATTCAGCCTAAATTTTCCCAATCTGCTTATTTTAGATTTCACAACAAATCAGAGATATATGATGGACTTTATTTTGTAGGAGCCGGTACTCATCCAGGAGCTGGTGTACCAGGAGTGCTTTCTTCTGCAAAAGTATTAGATAAAATTTTATAATGTCCGGTAAAAGTTACTTATCTGTTTACGCTAAATCATTTAATTGGGCAGGTTTTTTTTTACCTAAAGAAACATTAAAAAAATGTTCTGCCTTGTATGATTTTTGCAGAGTTGCGGACAATATTGCAGATGATGATGGTGAAATAGAGAGTAAAAAAAAAAAATTTGATCAGTTTGAAAATGATTTTAATCAAAAAAAATTCAATAATCCTATCATCAAAAATATGTGGGATCTTATTGAGGAGTACAAGATATCTTTGAAAATCGTTCAAGATTTATTAATTGGAATTAAATTAGATATTAAAGATAAAGTTAAATTAAATTCAAAAAAAGAATTGTTGATTTACTCATACAGAGTGGCCGGAACAGTTGGATTGATGATGGCAAAAATTTTAAAAGTAAATAAAAAAAGTTCATTAAAGTCAGCGATCGACCTCGGAATTGCAATGCAGCTTACTAATATATCAAGAGATGTAATTGAAGATTCAAAAAATAATCGTTTCTATATAAATGAAAATTTTGAAGAAATTTCATCAACTATTAATCTTGCTGATACTTTTTATAAAAATTCATTTTATTCTATTAAAGATATACCAATAAGTTTTCGTTTTTCTATTTTGGTTGCTAGAAGGATTTACAGAAAAATAGGACATAAAATTTTGAGTAAAAAAAATTTTGAAAATTATCAAAATTCAGGAAAGATATATGTCTCAAACGCAGAAAAGATCTTAGAGACTTTTCTTTCAATTTTTGACTTAATTAAACTATCATTCAGTTATAAAAAAGATGATCAAATACAACATGATCATAGTTTAATAAATGAAGAAATAAATTTAGATGAAAGAATTTGATTATATTATCATTGGTGGTGGTTGCGCAGGTTTATCGCTTTCATATGAACTTGAAATAAATGAAAAATTAAAAGATAAAACTTTAGCTATTATAGAACCAAGAACAGAATATAAAAAAGATAAAACTTGGTCTTTTTGGAAAGTTGCGGATCACAACTTTGATGATTGTGTTAAGAAAAGTTGGAAAAATTTTACAATTAATATTCCAAAAAAAACTAATCATTTAGAATGTGTTAATTATCCATACCAAAGTGTTGATAGTGGCTTATTCTATGAAAAAATTAATAATAAATTAAAAGAAAACAAAAATATTTCTTTCTTTAAAGATATAAATGAAATCAATTCAAAAAATTCTTTTGTTTTTAATAGTGTTCCATCGATTAAAAAAGATCATCGTAACCTTTGGCAACATTTTTGTGGGGTAGAAATTGAATCTCAAAATAATTTTTTTGATGATGAAATCTTTAATCTTATGGATTTTGACTGTGATCAAAGAGAAAGTGTTCATTTTTTTTATACACTTCCCTACTCGAAAAATACGGCTTTAATTGAAACTACTTGGCTATCGAGGATGAATGACAGTTCTCAAAAAGATTATGATAGTCAAATAAAAGATTATATCGAAAATCATTTGAAATTAAGAAATTACAAAATCATTTATAAAGAGGAAGGTGCAATACCTTTATTCTACCCAACATATGAAAAGGGGGAGAACAAAATAAATATTGGAACTGCTGGAGGTATGACCAGATTAAGCACGGGTTATACTTTTCTTAATATTCAGGAACACAGTAAATACATATGTAAAAATATTGAAAATATTGCAAATACTAAAAAATTTGAGATAGACAAAAAATATCAATTCTTAGATGATATTTTTTTAAGGGTTCTAGATAAAAACCCTGAGATAATGCCTGAAATTTTCTTTAAAATGTTTAAGAGCTCTCCAAAGACTGTTATAAAATTTTTATCTAATAAAAGTAATTTTTTGGAGGATTTGTCTATAATTCTAAAAATGCCAAAAATAACCTTTATTAAATCTTTATTTTATTAGCCGCATGAAGAAATGAATAGTCAGATTAAAAAAATAAATTTAAATCATTCCTTTATCTTTTTTTTATTTTGCAATATTTTTTCTATAATTACCTTTAAAATTTCTTATTTTACAATTTCTCCATTAATTTGTTTATTTTTAATTTTAAGTATCGGTATTTCACATGGTTCGCTTGATAATCTAAAAGGAAGAAAGCTTTTTCAAATTTATGGGATTAATAACTTTGTAATTTTTTATTTGTCATACATTTTAATCTCTCTGAGTGTAATATTTTTTTGGATTACAATACCATCAATTTCTCTAATAATGTTTTTGATAATAGCTTCACATCATTTTGGTAAAGAGGACACTCAATTTTTGATAGTTGAAAATTCATATCTTAATCAATTATTTTTTTTCCTAAAAGGCTCATTAATAATTTTTGCTCCAATGTACTTTCATTTTGATGAGACAATATCCATATTTAAATTATTACTAATAGATAATGAGTCTTTCTACGATTTCTTAAATTTTATAGAATCAAATAAAATTTTGCTTTATGGTATTATTCTATCAACTTTATCAAGTATTATATTATTGACTAAAAATTTTGAGCTTAAAAAATTTACAATTTTTTTAGATTATTTTTCGATTTTAATAATAAATTTTTATTTTTCTCCCTTGGTAGCATTTACATTATATTTCTGTTTTTTACATTCTATAAGACACAGTATTTCGTTAATATATGAATTGGATAATAATGATCTTACGAATGGCTTAAAAATCTTTACAAAAAAAGCTTTACCACTAACAATTGTTACTGCTACTTTTTGTTTTTTGGGACTTTATTTATTAAATAATACTTACAATTTTGATAGTTCAGTCCTTAAAATTATATTTATAGGTTTGGCGTCTTTAACCTTTCCACATATATTGCTCGAATATTTAATTGAAAAAAATGAAAAATAAGGAATTAAAAATATTATTGTCTGCTCCTAGAGGTTTTTGTGCTGGTGTAGAAAGAGCTATAGAAATTGTTGAAAAATCAATCCAAAAATATGGAGCCCCAGTTTATGTTCGTCATGAAATAGTTCATAACAAATTTGTAGTGGATGATTTAAAAAATAAAGGAGCTATCTTTGTAGAGGAGCTTGAGGAAATAGAAGATAAATCAAGACCAGTCATCTTTTCAGCACATGGTGTTCCAAAAAAAATACCAGAGGATGCAAAGGGCTATAATATGACTTATGTTGATGCAACATGTCCTTTAGTTTCAAAAGTACATAGAGAAGCTGAGAATTTAAATAAAGCAGGGTATCATTTGATTTTAATAGGTCACCAAAATCATCCAGAGGTTATAGGAACTATGGGTCAACTACCAGCAGGATCTATCGACCTAATTCAAAATGAAGATGAGGCTAAAAAATATGAACACAAAAATAATAAAAAAATTTCTTATGTCACTCAAACTACTTTGTCAGTTGATGATACAAAGGATATAATAAGAATTTTAAAAGATAAATTCCCAGAAATTAAAGAACCAGCAAAAGAAGATATTTGTTATGCAACAACAAATAGACAAATGGCTGTTAAAAAAATAGCAAAAAAATGTGATTTATTTTTTGTTATAGGTAGTAGAAATTCCTCTAATTCTGTCAGATTGGTTGAAGTAGCTAAAAAATCAGGCTGTTCTAATTCACAATTAATTCATTCACAAAGTCAAATTCCATTCGATTTAATCAAAAATTCCAATGTAATTGGTATTTCCTCTGGAGCCTCAGCACCTGAAATATTGGTAGATAATTTTATAAGAGAATTAAAAAATAAATTTACAGTTAGTATAGATGAAGTAGAAATTATTAAAGAAAACGTTGTTTTCAAAGTCCCAAAAAAATTAAATTAAAATGGCTGTTTATACAAAAATAGATAAAAGAGACATTTCTAATATTAATAAGAAATTTGAGACAGAAAAAATCATAGGTTTTAAAGGTATCAAGCAAGGAATTGAAAATACAAATTATTTATTAAAATCAAAAAAAAATAAATTCATACTAACAATTTTTGAAAAAAGGGTTTCTAAAAAAGAAATACCATTTTTTATGAGTCTAATGGATCAATTAAATACTTATAAAATTAATTGCCCAAAACCAATTAAAAATAAAAGTGGAAACTATCTAATAAATATCAAAAATAAATCTGCTTGTATTGTTTCTTTTCTTAATGGAAGGGATAAAAAATCTCTTAATCCAAGAAATTGTTATGAGATAGGAAAAATGATTGCCCAAATGCATTTGTCTACTAGCAAAATTAAACTTTATAGAAAAAACTCTATGAGTATTAAAAATCTTAATCCTTTATTGAATAGTATAAAATTTAAATCAAAAAAATTTACTAATTTAGAAAAATTTTTAAAAAATAACTTTAAAGATATTAAAAAAAAATGGCCCAAAAAATTACCAAAAGGAATCATTCATGGAGATTTATTTATAGATAATATTTTTTTTAAAAATAACAAATTATCAGGAATTATCGATTTTTACTTTGCTGCAAATGATTATTTTATGTATGAGATTGCTATTTGTATTAATGCTTTATGCTTTGATAAGATAAACTCCAAATTCAAAATTAATAAACAAAAGATAAGAAATTTGATTAAAGGTTATGAAAATATTAAAAAAATTTCTGCTAAAGAAAAAAAGTCATTAAATATTTTGTGCAGAGGTGCTGCAATGAGATATTTTCTTACTAGACTTTATGACTATACAAATACCCCTAAAACAGCACTTATAAAAATTAAAGATCCAAGAGAGTATTATCAAAAGCTAATAATACACAATAATTTAAAGACTTATAAAGATTATTTAAAATAATGATAAAAATTTATACTGATGGTTCATGTCTTGGTAATCCAGGCAAAGGTGGTTGGGCAGCAATAATATTAAATGAAGGGGAAAAAACTGAAATAAAAGGAAGTAAAAAAGATACTACAAATAATCAGATGGAATTATTAGCACCTATAGAGGCTCTTAAAAAAATCCCAAAAGGGAGCAAAGTTCAAATTTTTACTGACTCTAAATATGTAAAGTCTGGAATAACAGAGTGGATACACAATTGGAAAAAAAATGGATGGAAAACTGCAAATAAAAAAGAAGTAAGCAATAAAACACTTTGGACAGAATTAGATCTACTAAATAATGAGTTTGAAATAAGTTGGAATTGGGTAAAAGCACATTCAACTAACAAATTAAATAATGAAGTAGATTTACTTGCTAGAAATGCCGCTAGCTCATAATTGGGCACCTGGCAACAGAACTGCCCTAACTATATTAAATTATTTAACAAATTTTCTGCTGAGGTTAAACCACACTCTTTAGTTTCTTTTTCTTCGTGAATATTTACAATTGTGAAATTTTCAATCACCATTAAATAACGATTTGATCTAATTCCCATTCCTTTTGCATTACGATCAACTTCTGCACCAATCGCTTTCGTGAATAACAAATACGGATCAGATAACATTTTTATTTTATTTCCGGTGTTATTAATCTCTCCCCAACCATTCATTACATAAGGATCATTCACAGATAAACAAAATATATTTTCTATTCCTTTTGCTTTGATTTTATCTGCATTTGCAACAAAACCTGGTAAATGAAGTTTTGAACAAGTTGATGTAAATGCTCCAGGTAAACCAAACAAAACAATTTTTCTATCACCTATGATTTCTCTTAATTTGCTTTTTTGCGGTTCTCCATCAACAAGATGAAAAATCTCGGTATTTGGTATTTGATCTTTTATTTTAAGTTTCATATTGAATTCATTACATATTTTTTAATTTTTTCAATATCATTTGAAAGAAGTTCAAATTTTTCTTTTCTGTCATTAACATATTTAAGACTATCTGGTAAATTTTCAGTTATTGAAATTGCATCTTCTATTGCTTTTGGAAATTTACACGGATGCGCAGTTGATAATACAACACAATTTTTTTTCAATCCTAATTTTCTCACAGCTCCAATGCCCACGGCAGTGTGCGGATCAACTACCGTCTGATGCTCATCATTAATTGTTTTTATCATTTTAACAGTTTCTTTTTCATCAAGCATCTCAGATGTAAAATTTTTTTTAATTTTATCTAAATCGCTTTTATCAATTTTATAAGTATTATTTCTTATTTCAGACATTACATCTTTTGTAATTTCAGAGTTACTATCTTTTATATCATATAAAAGTCTTTCGAAATTACTTGCTATTTGTATATCCATACTTGGAGTATTTGTTTCCTCGACTTTCTTTTGAGTATAGTCGCCACTCGATATTGCTCTGTGAAGTATGTCATTTTTATTTGTAGCCACGATTAGTTTATCAATTGGAAGACCTAGTTTTTTTGCTAAGTAACCTGCATAAATATCACCAAAGTTACCTGTTGGAACAGAAAAAGATAAAGGTTGACCATTTCCAACTTTGAAATAAGCGTAAAAATAATACACCGATTGAGCAATAATTCTTGCCCAATTAATTGAATTTACACCCGACATATTAATTCCTTTAGAAAATTTTTCGTCGTTGAACATTGTTTTTACTAAATTTTGACAATCATCAAAATTACCTTCTACTGCAATATTAAATACGTTACTCTCTTCATGTATTGTCATTAGTCTTCTTTGCACTGGTGAAATTTTATTATTTGGGTGCAATACAAAAACATTTAAATTGCTTTTTCCTTTTAAAGCATCTATAGCAGCTGCACCAGTGTCACCTGAAGTTGCTACTATAATATTAATTTTTTTTTGATCACGTCCTAAATGATATTGATAAAAATTACCTATTAATTGCATAGCAATATCTTTAAAAGCAAGTGTTGGACCATGAAATAGTTCTAAAACTTTTAGATCTCCTAGATCAGAGATTTTTACAACATCATTAGATCTGAAATTTGAATATGATTTTGAAATCATCGAGATTAGGTCATCTTTAGACATAAAATCTCCTATAAATGGATAAATTATTTCAGCAGCTAAATCATTGTAACTAAGGTTTTTTAGATTATCTAATTCCTCTTTTTTAAATTGTTTAATTGATTTAGGAACAAAGAGACCTCCATCATCTGCCAAACCTTTAAGGAAAACATCTTTAAAAGTATAGTTTTTCTGATTATTTCTTGTACTAATATAATTCATTTAATAATTCTTTTTTCTAAAATACAAATATAACAAAAGAATTGAAATCGCTAATGAAAACCAAGTAAGAGCATATTTTTGATGATTATTGGAAATATTGGTAGTAATTTTTTTTGGTTTAGGAATTTGATAATTTCCATTTAAATAAATTATATATTTAGAGAATTCTTTTCCTGTAAATTTTAATATGTCCTCTCTATTTAAACTAAACCAATAATTTTCCTCTAAATCATTTTCTGGTTTAAAAATATTCTTTCTTTCTTGTAATTTTAAAGTTCCAATTATATCATTTTCATCAAATACATTAATCTCTTGAGAGTTTTTTTTTTCAAAAGGTATCCAGCCTCTGTTAATCAAATAATTAGTATCATTAATTAAAATTGGATTTATAACTTCAAAGCCTGGTGTTCCAGTATCATTTAGATTGTATAAATAAATTTGTTTCTCTAAATCTATTGACCCTGATGTTTTTATTTTAAGATAATTTTCTAAATTAGAGTTTGTTAATTCAACAGGTGGATTTTTTAAGGAATTTTCAATTTCTAATATTAAATTATTCTTCCAACTTAAACGAACAATTTGCCATGAACCTAGGGCAACAAAAACTAAAATAAAAAAAATTATAAATACTGAAAATAAAAACTTATGTTTCAAAGAATATAAATTAACTTCCCCAAATATAGATTGCAGCGAACAAAAATAACCACACTACGTCAACAAAATGCCAATACCAAGCAGCAGCTTCAAATCCAAAATGGTGATCTTTATTAAAATGACCTCTCTTACCTCTAAATAAGCATACAGCTAAAAATATAGTTCCAACTAGCACATGGAAACCATGAAATCCTGTTGCCATGTAGAATACTGATCCATAAATATGATCTGAAAAAGAAAATGATGCATGCTGATACTCATATATTTGTAAAAGAGTAAAACAAAACCCTAAAATAACAGTTAACCACAAACCTTGAATAAAACTTTTTCTATCGTCTTCTAAAAGGGCATGGTGAGACCATGTAACTGTCGTACCTGATAATAATAAAATTAATGTATTGATTAATGGAATATCCCAAGGATCAAAAGTTTCAATATCCTTTGGTGGCCAAACATTTCCAACAAATTCATTTGGAAATAAACTTACATCAAAATATGCCCAAAACCACGCAACAAAGAACATTACTTCAGATGCAATAAACAATGTCATTCCATATCTGTGGTGAATTTGAACTACAGGCGTATGATGACCTTGGTGTTCAGCTTCAATAACAACATCTCTAAACCACATGTAGGCCCCATAAATTAAAAGAGCAAAACCAAGATACATTCCCCATGAAACATCTGTATGAAGGTAATAAACAGATCCTAATGCCAATACTAAACATGAAAATGAAACGTAAATAGGCCAAGGACTTGGGTCTACTAAGTGATAATCATGTTTTTTTTCAGCTGACATTTTTTGAATTATGATTGTTTATAGTAATCTGTCGAGAAAAAAGTATATGACATAGTTACGTCTTGTAAATTCTTTGTTGTTGGATCATTAACCATTTCAGGATCTAAATAAAAAGTCATTATGTATGTTGCTTTTTCTCCAGCTTTTAATTCTTGTTTCTCAAAACAAAAACAGCCTAATTTACTATAATACTTTCCAAAACTAGACGGTGAAACATTGAAGGTTGCTACTCCTGCTGTGGGCTCGTTACCATAATTTTCTACTTCAAATTCTATTTTGTTAACCTGACCAACTTTCACATCAATAACATTGGACTTAGCCTTAAAATCCCAAGGTAAATTATTAACATTAGTATCAAATCTGACACTAACAATTTTATTTAATACAATTTTAGGAGCACTATTAGATACTTGGGTAGTTCCACCAAACCCTGTTACTCTACAAAATAAGTCATATAATGGCACTGCCGCATAAGACAATCCTAACATTAAAACAAAAATTCCTGCTAATATTAAAGGTGTTACGTTTTTTTTTTGTATCATATCGCTCTATCAAATACTCCAGTGTTATATAATGTAAAAAAGAAAAGAAAAATCATGAAAGCAATAATTCCTAAAGCTGTTAAAATGTTTTTTCTTTTAGTTTTTTTACTTGGAGTTATCATATAATCTTATCTATCAGAAAAAGAACAAAAACCAAAAATAAATATAAAATAGAATATCCAAATATTGCTTTTGCTTTTTTAGGATTAAATTTGTTTTTCTTAAAATTATAAAGTTCATAACACAAAAAATTATAATAAAGAGTTAATAATATTGAGGGTATTAAAAACGCTAATCCTACAAAGTCTATGAAGTAGGGGAAAATAATTACCGGGAGCATTAATAAAGAATAAATAAAAATATTAATTTTTGTACTTTCAACCCCATTTGTCAATGGAAGCATCGGTATATTGGCTTTTTTATAATCATCAGATTTATATAAACTTAAGGCCCAAAAATGAGATGGAGTCCAAAAAAAGATTATCAAGAAAAAAGTTAATGGTTCAATTGACAAAGAACCTGTTGCAATAGTCCATCCAATAACTGGTGGGAAGGCTCCAGCTGCTCCACCTATTACAATATTTTGAGGTGTTCTTCTTTTTAACCAAATTGTATAAATAAAAACATAAAATAAAATTGTTAAAAGTAATATTCCCGCTGAGATTCTGTTTGTAAAATAATCTAGGGCTACAACAGAAATTATAGATAAAGTAACACCTAAAATGAGCGCTTGGTTTCTATTAACCTTACCAGTCGGTATTGGTCTTAGACAAGTTCTTGACATTAAAGCATCTAGGTCTGACTCATACCACATGTTCAATGCCCCAGCTGCTCCTGCGCCTAGGGAAACTAATAAAATACCAATTATAGCATCTTTAGTTGAAACAAGATTTGGTGATGTTAATAAACCAACTGCACAAGTAAAAATTACCAACGACATTACTCTTGGCTTCATTAATTTAAATAATTCGGAAAAATTAAATAAATCTTCCTGACTTAAATTTCTTTTTTTAGCCTTTGAATTATTCATTAATTTTCTTAGCTATACTATTAGCTATGTGATTTTTGTGCTTCCTGATCATCCTCAAATTTTGGCAATTCATCAAATGTATGAAAATTTGGTGGAGATGGTACAGTCCATTCTAAAGTAGTGGCTCCTACTCCCCAAGGGTTTTGGGCAGCAGCTTTTTTCTTTGCAAATGAATAAATTAGATTTACAAAAAATACTGCCAAACCTGCAACAGCAACATATGATCCTACTGAAGAAATATAATTCCATCCAGCAAAAGCATCAGGATAATCTGCATATCTTCTAGGCATTCCAGCTAATCCTAAGAAATGTTGAGGAAAGAAAATTAAATTCACTCCAACAAATGTTAACCAAAAATGTAAATGTCCTAGCCATTCAGAGTATTCATAGCCAGACATTTTTGAAAACCAATAATAAAAACCTGCAAATATTGCAAAAACTGCACCTAAAGATAAAACATAATGAAAATGAGCTACCACATAATAAGTATCATGCATTGCAGTATCCACACCAGCGTTTGCTAATACTACACCTGTTACCCCACCAACTGTGAACATAAATATAAATCCAAGTGCCCACATCATAGGTGTCTTAAATGATATTGATCCACCCCACATAGTTGCAATCCATGAAAAAATCTTAATACCTGTTGGAACAGCTATAATCATAGTTGCTGCAAGAAAATAAGCTTTTGTATCTGTACTTAAGCCTACTGTGTACATATGGTGTGCCCATACAACAAATCCTACAATTCCAATTGCCACCATCGCATATGCCATACCTAAATAACCAAAAACAGGTTTTTTTGAAAAAGTTGAAACTATATGGCTAATCATCCCAAAACCTGGAAGAATTAAAATATATACTTCAGGATGACCAAAAAACCAAAATAAATGTTGAAACAATACTGGATCACCACCAGTTTGAGCTTCAAAAAAAGCAGTTCCAAAGTTTCTATCAGTTAAAAGCATTGTTATTGCACCAGCAAGCACCGGTAAAGATAACAATAATAAAAAAGCAGTCACTAAAATTGACCAAGCGAATAATGGCATTTTATGCAATGTCATACCTGGAGTTCTCATATTAAGAATTGTGGTGATAAAGTTTACAGCACCTAAGATTGAAGAAGCTCCAGCTAAGTGTAAACTTAAAATTGCTAAGTCCATTGCAGGTCCAGGTTGACCAGCTTTAGATGACAAAGGGGGATATATAGTCCATCCTCCTCCAACTCCTTTTGCACCTGGAGGACCATCTACAAAAATTGATAAAATTAATAGAGTTAGTGAAACTGGTAGTAACCAGAAAGATATATTGTTCATCCTTGGAAATGCCATATCTGGAGCACCTATCATTATAGGCACAAACCAATTACCAAAACCACCTATCATCGCTGGCATCACCATAAAGAAAATCATGATTAAACCATGACCCGTAACTAACACATTATATAAATGATAATTTCCACCTAGAATACCATCGCCTGGATGCATCAATTCCATTCTCATCAATACTGAAAATGCTGTTCCTATTACTCCTGCAACAATTGCAAAGATTAAGTACATTGTACCTATATCTTTGTGGTTAGTTGAATATGCCCAACGTTTCCAACCTGTTGGAGTATGATGATCGTTGTGTGATGCTGTTTGTGTATACATATTTATTTACTTGCTATTTTTAAATTATCATTTTTAATTTCTTCTTTTGCAAATTTTACTCGAGCCTCTAATAACCATTCTTGATAATCTTCCTCACTTACAACTTTAACAGTAATTGGCATAAAGGCATGTTTAATTCCACAAAGTTCTGAGCACTGACCATAGTATGTACCCTCTTTTTCTGCTTTGAACCATGTTTCATTAATTCTTCCTGGAACTGCATCTCTTTTAACTCCAAATGCTGGTAATGCCCACGCATGTAATACGTCATTTGCTGTAATCAAAACTTTTACAACTTTATTAACTGGAACAACTACTTCATGATCTACTGTAAGTAATCTAGGCTGATCAGCTCTTAAATCTTTTTCTTCGACCATATATGAATCGAATATTATATTTTCATCAGGATATTCGTATCCCCAATACCACTGATATCCAATAGCCTTTATAGTCAAATCTGCTTTTGGAATTGTGTCCTGTTTATATAAAATTTTAAATGAAGGAACTGCCATCACTATCAAAATCAAGCATGGAATTAAAGTCCATAAAATTTCAACAGTTACATTGTGAGTTCTTTTTGATGGATTAGGATTTGCTGAAGCTCTAAATCTTACGCATGCATATAGCATTAAGAATAGAACAAAAACACTGATCGCAATTATGATAGGAAGCAAAAGATTATTATGAAAGTTAACAATATCTCTCATTCCATCTGAAGCAGGATTTTGAAAACCTAATTGCCAATCTTTTGGTTGGTCAGCAAAAGCTTCTATTGTTATAAAAAAACTTGAAATTATTAATAAAATTTTTTTCATTTACTTAGCTATATAAAGCTCTTTTGTGAAAATTACACTTTAGTTTTCGCGACAATTTATCAATTAATCACATAGTTTATGATCGAAATTGTAGATATCACAGCTGTTTCTGATCTTAAAATATTCTCATTAATCTTTATTGGCTGAACACCTTTAAAAGTTAGAATCTTTTCCCTTTCAGCCTCTGAAAAATCACCTTCTGGGCCTATTATGACACAAACTGGTTTGTCTGTAAGTTTTGATTTATCAATTTTATTATTGTTTGAATTTAAGTCTGTGAAAATTAAATCTATCGAATTGTTTTTTAAAAAACTATTCAAATCTTGGGCATCTTCGATTATCGGTACATTAATACGGTTAGATTGTTCGCTTGCCTCAACAATTATTTTTTCTAATCTTTCTTTATTAATTTTTCTAACAACTGTCCGATCAAAGATAATTGGTAAAAATTTTGTTACACCAAGTTCTGTTGCTTTTTGGATCATAAAGTTTTGATAATTTGATTTAATAGGAGAAAAAGCTAACCATAACTCTTTAATATTTTCTTTTTGTCTTAATTGTTTAGTTATTTTAAATTCAACAATACTTTTTGATATTCTTGAAATTTTTGCTTCCCATTCACCCTCGCTATTAAATAATGAAAAAACTTCATTTTCTTTCACTCTCATTACTTTATTTAAATAGTGTGATTGGGACTTATCTAATTTATCAGACATGTCAGTCGATAATACCGATGAAAAAAATAATCTAATATTACTCATTTATGTTAAGTTAGTTTATGAAAAATATTAAAGCAATAATTTTTGATGCTTACGGTACATTGTTTGATGTCAATTCAGCTGCTGAAAAATGTAAAGATAAAATTGGAGATAAGTGGGAAGATTTTGCAAACTTCTGGAGAACTACTCAACTAGAATATACCTGGCTTAGAAGTTTAATGAATAGACACAAAGATTTTTGGCAAATTACAGAGGATAGTTTAGATAAATCTATGAAGGCCTTTAATATAGACCCCACAATGAGAGATGAATTGTTGAATTTATACAAAGTTCTTTCGCCGTTTAAAGAAGTTCCTGAAGTTTTAAAAACACTTAAAGAAAAAAAATTTAAATTAGCAATTTTATCTAACGGGACCCCTGCTTTATTAAATGAATTAGTCAATAGTAATAAATTAGATAATATTTTTGATGACCTTTTTTCAATTGAACAAGTAGAAATTTATAAGCCTGACTCTAAAGTTTATGACATGCCTATTCAAAAATATCATATAAAAAAAAATGAAGTAGCTTTTCTCAGTGCAAATACATGGGATGTTTCAGGTGGAGGGAATTATGGTTATAATTCTATTTGGGTAAATAGAAATAATAGTATTTTTGATAATCTAGATTATAAACCTCAAATAGAAATTGAAAATTTGTCAGAATTAACAAGCATAATTTGAAGCGCTCATTTAACAAGTTTTCAAAATATTCAAAAGATATAATGATTAAAAAAAAGGAGAAATATGAGTGAAAAAAAAGATACAACTTTCGAAATTTATTCAGATTCAGAAAAAATGTTAGAACAAATAGTTGATAAATATGATCTTCCTGATCAATCAAAAGCTTTAAGATGTCTTTTAGATTATGTTGAAGAAAAAGAGTCTGAATGGGACGATATATTTGCTACAATTAGATGTAATAGATGTGGATGAAAATAAAATGCCAAATATTGAAGTAAGTAAAATTATTGACCCTATCACAACATCAGACGGTGCTGGAGTAAAATTAAAGCGAAGCATTGGAGTAGAGCCAAATTATTTTGATCCTTTTTTAATGTTAGATGAATTTGGGTCAGAAAATAGTGAAGATTATATTGCAGGCTTTCCACCCCACCCACATAGAGGAATTGAAACAGTTACATATATGTTAGCTGGAGATTTTGAACATAAAGATAGTACTGGTGGCAAAGGTAAAATGACTGCAGGAGATGTTCAATGGATGAAAACAGGTAGTGGAATAATTCATTCTGAAATGCCCGCAATGAAAGAAGGTAAGCTTCATGGTTTTCAACTATGGGTGAACATGCCTGCCAAACTAAAGATGAGTAAACCTGAATATATTTATATCGATGCAGATCAAATGAGTGTTCATAAGGATGATGATAAAACTATAAAAGTAATAGCTGGTAAATTTGAAAACGCTGAAGGGCCAGTAAAAGGACATAATGTTGAGCCAGTTTATTTCGATATTGAATTGAATAAAGATAAAAAGTTTGATTTTAAATTACCATCTTCTCATAATACTTTTATTTACTTAGTGAATGGGGAAATTGAAGTTGGAAAAAATAAACATGCTAGTGTTAAAGATAGTACCTTAATATTATTAACTAGGGGTGATGATTTAAGTGTTAAAGCTAAATCAAATGCTAAGTTCTTAGTTATTTCAGGTAAGCCTATTAATGAAGAAATTGCTAGAGGTGGACCTTTTGTAATGAATACAAAAGCTGAAATCTTACAAGCAGTTCAAGATTATCATAATGATACATTTGTAAAATAAATTATGAAAGCAGTAGAAATTAAAAAAACTGGTGGACCTGAAGTTTTAAAGCTTAAAGATATTACTTTAGATGATCCTGGCTCTGAACAGGTAACAATAGAACAAAAAGCTATTGGTCTCAATTATATAGACACTTACCATAGATCAGGTTTGTACCCATTGAAGCTACCAACTGGTATAGGTTTAGAAGGTGCTGGTATTATTACTGATATTGGAAAAAACGTAAAAGACTTTAAAGTTGGAGATAAGATTTCTTATGCAGGTATTCCATTAGGTTCTTATTCAACACACAGAAATTACCCAACAAAAAATCTCGTAAAAGTTCCTGATGGTATAGATCTTGAAGTTGCTGCAACTTTGATGACAAAAGGTTTAACTACATTTTATCTGTTACATAAAACGTTTCCTGTAAAATCAGGACAGACAATCCTATACCATGCGGCAGCTGGAGGAGTTGGTCAAATATTTGGTCAGTGGGCTAAAAGTCTAGGATGTAATGTAATTGGAACTGTTGGGTCAGATGAAAAAATAAATATTGCAAAAGAAAATGGTTACGATCATGTAATCAATTATAATAAAGAAGATTTTGCTAAAAAAGTTTTAGAAATTACTGATGGTAAAGGTGTTCCAGTAGTTTACGATGGTGTAGGTAAAGATACTCTAGATGGATCTATTGAGTGTTTAACTATAAGAGGAATGATGGTTTCATTTGGAAATGCATCTGGACCATTATCAGAAATAAACGTTCCTAAAATGTTACAGCCAAAAGGGCTATATCTAGTTAGACCTGCAATGCAACAATACTTATCAACTAAAGAAGAATTAGATGAAGCATCAAAAACAATGTTTGAAAAAATTAGTTCTGGAAAAGTTAAAATTAATATTTTTAAAAAATATAAATTAGATGAAGTTGTTCAGGCTCATAAAGACTTAGAGGGCAGGAAAATTTTAGGTCCCGCGGTAATTATTCCTTAATCAACCTTTACATCCATATCAGACATATGAAGTTTAAGAGCATTTGTAGAGATATGAATCTCTCTAATAAAAAACATAATTGAAATAATCATAGATAAGCAACAGGATCCAAAAATTATCCTTGCAATTAATATTTCATTTAAATAAAGACCCAGCACAGTTAGCATATTAAATAAAAAGCCAAATGCTGCAAACATGATAGTCCATCTTAATAAGGTTATTCGACCACTTAAATTAATAAACTGTTTTTTCCACTCTGCTGGAATATGTTTCTCATATACATGTTCGTCATGTAATTCTCTAATTAACTTACTTAAAGAGTGAAATCTATTACTATACACACTCATTAAAAGAGGTATTGCTGGAAACATTAGGGCTGTAACTGTGTAATCTATATTCATCGAATCAGTTTGATTATCAATCTTGTGTTTGTTATTTACAAGTAAATTTTATGAACCAAATTTATCTTTTTATTGAATTAACAAGGTTAAAAAAACCAATTGGCTTTATGCTTTTATTTTGGCCTTGTGCCTGGGGTCTGACAATTGCTTATGATTTCACTGGAGAAAAAATATCTTATTTATTTTTTTTATTATTATTTTTTTTAGGTGCAGTCTTAATGAGATCTGCAGGCTGTATAATAAATGATATTGCGGATAAAAATTTTGATAAAAACGTTAAAAGGACAAAAAACAGACCGATTGCTTCAGGTAAAATTTCTGTATATCAAGGTTTTGTATACTCCGGAATTCTCTGTCTAATAGCATTGCTAGTTTTAATTCAATTTAATAAATTTACGATCTTGTTGGCTCTAGGATCAATGCCTCTGGCTTTCACTTATCCATTAATGAAAAGATTTACTTATTGGCCTCAACTTTTTTTAGGCATTACTTTTAATTATGGATTAATATTAGGATGGACTTCCATAAAAGACCAAATAGATATTATTCCACTTATATTTTATTTCGGAGCCATATTTTGGACACTAGGTTTTGACACGATATATGGATACCAGGATATTAAAGATGATGAAATTATAGGGTTAAAGTCAACATCTATTAAATTTAAAGATAACCCAATAAAGTTTATTACACTTTGTTATTCTGTTTTTTTAACAACCCTTTTACTTGTAGGAATATCTTTAAAATTAAATAGCTTTTTTTATCTAGTATTCGTATTAATCATATTACAGATGGTCTTTTTTCAACTTAAAAAAATTAAAATAGATAATAGTCTAGAGTGTTTAAAAATATTTAAGTCAAACAATTTTTTAGGTTTATTAGTATTTATAAGTTTAATAGGTGGAAAAATTTAAATGGCAAGTGACATAGAAATCTTAAAAAGACTTTATAACGATTATACAAAGAAATATTTTAAACAAATATTTCTTTCTCTTATTTTTTCAATCATATTAGCGGGTAGCACTTCATCTATAGCTTATTTATTAGATCCGGCAATCAAACAACTATTTGTCGAACAAGAAAAAAAACTTTTGTTAGTTATACCTGGTCTAATTCTTTTAGCTTTTGCATTAAAAGGCATTTCCCTATACCTAGCAAAAATT
>CACLGJ010000013.1 GCA_902606445.1 uncultured Pelagibacteraceae bacterium | reverse complement strand
TTTAGTCATTGATCATTCAGTTCAAGTAGATCAGTCAGCTAAATCAGACTCTTTTGACAAGAATGTAGAAATAGAATTTAAAAGAAACGGAGAAAGATATTCTTTTTTAAAATGGGGTCAAAATGCATTTAATAATTTCAGAATTGTTCCTCCAGGGACTGGAATTTGTCATCAAGTCAATTTAGAATATTTATCTAAGGTTGTTTGGTCTGAGAAGGTTAAAGATGAAACATACATTTTTCCAGACACATTAGTTGGAACAGACAGTCATACCACAATGGTTAATGGATTATCAGTTCTAGGTTGGGGTGTTGGAGGCATTGAAGCTGAAGCTGGAATGCTTGGTCAACCAATTTCAATGTTAATACCAGAGGTTATTGGTTTTGAAGTTAAAAATAAAATGCCCGAGGGCACCACAGCAACAGATCTAGTTTTGACGGTTGTAAAAATGTTAAGAGATAAAGGTGTAGTAGGAAAATTTGTGGAGTTTTTTGGAGAAGGTTTAAAAAATCTTACTTTGGCTGATAGGGCGACAATTGCAAATATGGCCCCTGAATACGGAGCAACTTGTGGCTTTTTTCCAATAGATGAGGAAACGCTTAAATACCTAAAATTCTCAGGAAGAGATAATCAAACTGTAAAAATTGTTGAAGATTATGCAAAAGCTCAAGGACTTTGGGCAAGCAACGAAATTGAATTTACCGATACGCTTACATTAGATATGTCTTCAATAGTTCCAACAATTTCAGGTCCAAAAAGACCTCAAGATAAAGTTATACTAACAGAAGCTTCTCAAAGTTTTACCAAAAGTTTTAAAGATGTTTCAGGTAGAGATGAATTCAAAGTTTCAAAAGTTTTGAATGAAAACTTTGAGATAAAAGATGGAAGTATATTAATTGCAGCCATAACTTCATGCACCAATACATCTAATCCTAATGTTTTGATTGCAGCTGGATTATTAGCCAAAAAAGCTGTAGAACTTGGTCTTGAAACAAAACCATGGGTAAAAACATCCTTAGCACCAGGCTCCCAAGTAGTTACTGATTACTTAGAAAAGGCTGGACTAAACATATATTTAGATAAATTAGGATTTAATTTAGTTGGATATGGATGCACGACATGTATTGGAAATTCTGGTCCATTAGCAGACAATATAGTTGAAGCAATTCAAAATGAAAATTTATATGGTGTATCAGTTTTATCTGGGAATAGAAATTTTGAAGGAAGAATATCTCCACACATAAAAGCAAATTATTTAGCATCACCACCTTTAGTAGTGGCATATTCACTAGCTGGACATATGTCTTTTGATTTATATAAAGATTCATTTGGTAAAGATAAAAATGGGAAAGATATTTTCTTAAAAGATGTTTGGCCATCAAATCAAGAGATAGAAGATACTCTAAAAACTTCGCTAAATGCTGAAATGTTTATTAAAAGATATTCTAATGTTTCACAGGGCCCAAAACAATGGCAAGCAATTAAAACAGAGAAAAGCAGTATCTATAATTGGGATGAAAATTCAACTTATGTAAAAAAACCTCCTTTTTTTGATAATTTACCAGATGAACCTGAGGGATTCAGGGAAATTAAGAATGCGAGGCCATTATTAATTTTAGGTGATATGGTTACAACTGATCATATTTCACCTGCTGGTAATATTCAAAAAGAGAGTCCAACAGGTGATTATTTCATGAGACACCAAATTTTACCAAAAGATTATAACTCATATGGTTCAAGGAGAGGAAATCATGAGGTTATGATGAGAGGAACTTTTGCAAATATAAGAATAAGAAATGAAATGGCTCCTGGAACTGAGGGAGGTTTTACAAAATTATATCCAGAGGAAAAAGTTATGCCAATTTATGATGCTGTTGTTGAGTATAAAAAAAGAGGAATTGATCTTGTAGTAATTGGAGGAAAAGAATATGGGACAGGTTCATCAAGAGATTGGGCAGCAAAAGGTACAAAGTTACTTGGCATAAAAGCAGTTATAGCCGAAAGCTTTGAAAGAATTCATAGATCTAATTTAATTGGAATGGGAGTACTACCATTACAATTTAAGAATAACCTAAATAAAAATAACCTTGAGTTAAAAGGATCAGAATTAATAAGTGTCATTGATGTTGAAAAAGGTATTAACCCGTCAGATACTATTAAGCTTGAGATTAAGTATATTTCAGGTGAAATAAAAACTATTGATACTCTATGTAGAATAGATACAAAAAATGAGCTAGAGTACTATAAGAATGGCGGGATTCTTCAATATGTTTTGCGAAATATGATTTAGATATGGATGAAGAAACAGCAATTATTGATAGCAATGCACGTAATGAACGAATTAAAAAATTTTTCATAAACAATAAAAAATCAATTTTCATAACTCTCATAATCATTATTGGTTTTTTAATAGTTTATTTTACTTATATTGAATATAGAGAAAAACAAAGGCTTAAAATTTCAGATCAATATAACTTTATTGTGACAGAATATAAAAATGATAAAAAAGAAAAAACAGCAAACTTACTTGTAGATTTAATTTATAAAAACGATCCCACTTATTCACCACTATCTCTTTACTTTATAATCGACAATAAATTAATAATTCAAAAATCAAAAATTAATAGTTTGTTTGACAATATAATTCAAAAAGTCAAATTAGATAAAGAAGTTGAAAATTTAATTATTTATAAAAAAGCACTTTATAATGCAGATAATAGCGACGAAAATGAATTGTTAGAAATATTAAAGCCAATAATAAACTCTGATAGCATATGGAAACCTCAAGCTCTATATTTAATGGCAGAGTATTTTTATTTTAAAAATGAAAAACAAAAATCAAAAGAATTCTTTAATCAAATGCTCTTATTAGAAAATATTAATCAAGATCTTAAAATAGAGGCTCAAAAAAGATTAAATAGAGACTTAAGTGAATAAGATTATAATTTTTTTCATTTGTATTTTTTTTTTTACTGGTTGTTCATTTAATAAAAATTCAAAATTTTGGACCTCATCTCAGAAAATTACTCAAGAAAATTTACCAAAATATAAAGAAATATTTAGTGAAGAAAAAGCTTTAGAAAAAGAATTTAATGCAAATATATCAATAAATCTTGGAAACATAGAAAATATTGATTTTAAAGCTAGAGATCACTTTAATAATGATAGCAGAATAAATTTTGCAGGGAATCTTAAAAAATCTTCAAGATATAAGTTTTCCAAAATAAAAAATTTTTATCAATTTGAACCAAAAATATCATTTGATAATGAAAATGTTATTTTTTTTAATAACAAAGGTTCAGTTTTAAAATTTAATGAAAAATCAAAACTTATCTGGAAAAAAAATTACTATTCTAAATCAGAAAAAAAGTTAAAGCCAATATTACAATTTGCTAATAATGGTTCTATTTTAATAGCAGCAGACAATATTGCAAAATATTTTGCATTAGATTTAAATACAGGCGACCAACTTTGGTCAAAAAGTAATTTAGCACCTTTTAACTCACAAATTAAAATTTATCAGGATAAATTTTTTATAATTGATTTTTCTAATACATTGAGGTGTTTTTCAATCACAGATGGACAAGAACTGTGGAATATTAAAACAGAAAATTCATTAATCCGATCTCAAAAAAAACTTTCAATGGTTATTGTTAATGACTTTTTATACTTCAACAATTCTATTGGAGATATTAGCGCAGTAGATATTAAAAAAGGTGAATTGTCGTGGCAGTTACCTACCCAAAGTAGTTTAATTTATGAATCTGCATTTTCATTAGAAACTTCAGATTTAATTACAGATGGAAATACATTATTTTTCTCTAATAATAAAAATCAGTTTTTTTCTATTGATATTGGAACAGGAAGTTTTAATTGGAAAAATAAAGTAAACTCAAACCTTAGACCAAGTTTAATTGGAAATTATATTTTTACAATCTCAATTGAGGGATATCTAATCGTTATTGAGAAAAATAGTGGAAATATTATTCGAGTGACTGACATTTTTAGTGGTATTAAAAAGAAAAAAAGAGAAAAAATTAAGCCTGTAGGTTTTATAATTGGAGCTGATAACATTTATTTGACGACTAACAATGGAAGATTAATGATTATAGATATAAAAAATGGAAGAACGAATTCAATTTTAAAAATTGATAGTGATAAAATATCTAGACCATTTGTGTTAAATAAGAATATGTATGTTGTAAAAGATAATGCTATTATCAAATTGAATTGATGTTTCTTAAATTACTGAAAAAATTAGGTCGCAAAAAAGTTGTTTTAGACAGGGGACCATCTCATCCAAGATTTGATTTAGCGAAACCTTGGATGAATAGATACTATCTTATATTTAGAAATCGACCAAAATGGTTTCCATTTAATATATTAATACACGAAATGTTAGCAGATGATCATGGAGAAGGAGTTCATAATCATACATTTCCTTATATAACAATTATATTACGCGACGGATATTGGGAAACACTTAAAAATGGAAAATTCTGGAGACCTGCAGGATATATTGGTTTTAGATCAGCAAATAATTTACATAGAGTTGACCTTAAGCCGGGTACAAAACCTTTAACATTATTCATATCAGGTCCATTTGGATTAAGAAAAGGTCCAAGATCTGAGTATGGAATAGATTTTAAAACAAAAAAATGAATTTAAAAAAACTCTTCATTAATCATTGTGAAGATCAGCAATATGAAATTAATCAAAATCAATTAGATATAATAAATTATCTTAGAATTTATTATTCAGAAAATTTTACTCAATCTTTTTTTTCTATTTTTTTTAAAAAGAAAAAAAATAAACTTGGCTTTTATCTTGTAGGAGATGTTGGTGTTGGAAAAACAATGATTTTAAATTTTTTTTTTAATGAATTAGAAGAAAAAAAATTAAGACTTCATTTTAATGAATTCATGATTAAGTTCCATGATTTTGTTTTTCAAAACAAAGACAAAGAAAACGCAATTGAACTTTTTGTAAAAAATTTGGAAAAGGATGCTCAAATTATTTATTTTGATGAATTCCAAGTAACTAATATTGTTGATGCAATGATATTGGGAAAATTGTTTAAAATAATTTTTGAAACAAAAATTAAAGTTATTTTTTCTTCAAATATAAAAATAAATGATCTTTATAAAGATGGTTTACAGAGAGATCAGTTTATACCATTTATAAAAATTTTAGAAAATAATAGCTACGAAAAAGAATTATCAATTAAAGAAGATTATAGATCAAGCAATAACATTAGCTTAGAGCGATTCTTATATCCTATTGATAAATCATCTAATTTTAAATTTAATAAATTTTTTAGAAAAATTACTAAAAATAGAAACAAAACTTTAAAAACATTGGAAATAAAAGGACGTAAAATTGTTTTAGAGAACTTTTATGACAAAGTAGCAAAATTTGAATTTGAGGAATTGTGTAATAAAAATTTAGGATCTGAAGATTATATAAAGATTGCCGAATCTTGTGAATTTATTTTTATTAAAAATTTGCCAGATTTTAATGATGATAATTCAAATCAACAGCAAAGATTTATAACTCTAATAGATATTATTTATGAAAAAAAAATTCCATTGATGATTACATCTCAAGTTGATTTAAATTTAATAAAATCATCAAAAAATATTGCTGAACCTTTTAAAAGAACTGTTAGTCGTTTATATGAACTAACTTCTATAAGTTATATTTAGGTTTTATCTTTTATAGGGATCATAGGCCCATTGCAAAATTGCTTGTCTCTGTCTTTTTCTGCAACTAAGATCACCTTTTTCACAATTTTTTTCTATTGCTAGTACATGCCTTCTAAAATTTTTCCATCTCTTTATTTGAATTTCATCCATATGAGGAATTCTTCTTCCATTAGTAAACCTGCAATACCATTGAAACCATCCTAAGGGATCTTCCTTAAAGATCCATCCTTTTTCGATCCAGTGTTCTCTTGAAAGCCCAGAGATAACTCTAAATCTATTTAAATTAACATCAAAATTTTTACTTAATTTTACATTTTTAAACCACGATTTAGGGAACTCCTTTACATCTAATCCAAAGTACGAACCTCCAAAAACTCCTAATTCCAGCATTCTTTTTGGAGTTAATTCAGGTTTAAAGATTTTATAAAAGTCTAAATTATCAACCTTTTTTTTTATAACCTTTTTCATTTATGTGTTTTTTTACTTGTTTATAAGTTTTTGATACATAGCTTGATCAGTATCACCCTCGCAACCAATTAATAATATATTTGAGTCTCTATTTAATTTTAAGTTTTCTTTTATTTTTTCATCCTTGCAAATTGTGATCAAACTGATTACCCCAGGGGCTGAATTTTCACCAGCAATAATTTTTTCATTACTAAAGCTAGCGTTCCCGAGCAACTTCATTGTTTTTGCGATATCATCATCTGGTAAACTAATGCAGTACTTAACTGAATTTTTTAAGATTTCCCATGGGACTAATGATACTTCTCCACATGACATTCCTCCCATTAAACTCTCTCTTTCAATATCAATTTTTTCAATTTTTCCTGTTTTAATACTTTCCATTACACATGCAGCACTATCAGGCTCTACAACAATAATTTCTGGAATATCTTTTAAATATCTTGCAATACCAGCAACCATTGCACCTGCCATTCCACCCACACCAGCTTGCAAAATTATATGACTAATTTTTTCACTGTTGATTTGATCAACAATCTCTTTCATCATTACTGAATATCCAGCCATAGTGAATTTTGGAATAACCATATAATCTTTCCAAGCAACGTCCTGGACAATTTGCCAATTATTTTCGGTAGACTGCCTAATACATTCAATTAAAGATTTTTCATAATTTCCTTTTACCTTTATAACATCCGCACCAAGCTCAGACATAGCTTCACCTCTTGCATCACTCACAAACTCACTAATAAAAATTTTACATTTTAATCCAAGTCGTTTAGCTCCCCAGGCTACTGATCTTCCATGATTACCTGCAGTCGCTGTTGATACAACGATATCCCTGTTTCCTTTGGTAATTTTTTCGACTGCGTATGCTCCACCTAAGGCTTTAAAAGATTTTAAATTAAATCTTTTATGTTCATCTTTATAAAAAATATTTTTTAAATTTAATTCTTTTGATAATTTATTTAATAAAATTAAAGGGGTAGGAATATACCCTTCCCATTTTGAAATACTCTTATATGCATTATCAATTTCATTTGATGACAAAGATTTAAGTATGTTTTCTTTATTAAAAGAATAATTTTTGTTGTAGGTAAATTCAGAATATTTCCATTGGTGACCGTTGGATAATATTGTCATTGACTAGCAATCTAAAGTATTATCTTTTTCCCACTGAGATACAGGTTTTCTTTTATTAAAGATATTTTTTGCTTTAAAATTTTTAATTTCTGAATCTTTTAATTTAATATAACTTCTAATAACATTTGAACCAAAAGCATTGGAAAGAGACTTACTATTTTTAAGCATATTTATAGCCTGATTGATATCGTTAGGTAATTTTTTTAACTTTGGATACTTTTTATAATCTTCATACATATTACAATGAAGAGGTTTACCTGGGTTTAATTTCTTATTAATCCCCTCTAGCCCTGCAGCTACTATACCTGCTTGCAGTAAATATGGATTTGCTGAACCATCCATTAATCTAAGCTCAAACCTGCCTTTATCAGGAATTCTGATCATATGTGTTCTATTATTACCAGTGTAAGAAATACTACTGGGAGACCAAGTTGCACCAGATTTCGTAGGTGGAGCATTAATTCTACGATAACTATTTATAGTTGGATTAAAAAAAGCTGACAGTGCTTGAGTATTATTCATAATTCCACCTAGGAAATTATAAGCCAACTTACTCAATCCAAGTTTGTCTTTGTTATCTAAAAATTTATTTATTTTTCCATTCCAAACTGAAATGTGAGCGTGACACCCATTACCTGTCAAATTACCAAATGGTTTTGGCATAAAAGTTGCTCTAAGACCATGTTTTTCAGCCAAGCTCTTAACCATAAATTTAAAAAATACATGTCTATCTGCAGTGATTAGAGAATCTGAGTAATCCCAATTCATTTCAAATTGACCATTAGCGTCCTCATGGTCATTTTGATAGGGCTTCCATCCCATTTCCAGCATACAGTTGCAAATTTCTTTTATTAAATCATACCTTCTCATGAGAGCAGATTGGTCGTAACAGGGCTTAGATTGAATATCTCTTTTGTCTGCTAAAGAATGTCCATCCTCAGAAATTAAAAAATATTCACATTCAACACCTGATTTCATCTGTAGTTTTTTTTGTGACATTTTTTTTATTTGTTCTTTAAGCATGATTCTTGGAGAGGCTTTTACAGGCTTACCATCCATATATAAGTCAGAAGCTAACCAACCAATTTCTTTATTCCAAGGTAACTGAATTAAACTATCTGGATCAGGCACTCCAAACATGTCACTATCAGCAGGCGTCATATCAAGCCATGTAGCAAAACCCGCAAAACCTGCACCATTTTTTTGCATTTCAGCTATTGCTTGAGCTGGAACTAATTTAGATCTTAGCACTCCAAAAAGATCCACAAAACTAATTAAGAAATATTTTATTTTTTTAGCTTTTGCTAATTTAGACAAATTTTTTGGCATAATTTATCTTATGAATATTAAAGAATTGTATCAATCATTTTTTTTCTTTTATTCCAGGTATCCAATCACTACCTGCTAAGGGTACTCTAGCCATAGCTGCAGCCTCAACAGTAAGAGCACATAAATCTTCAGGTTCAAGATTGTGTAAACTATTTTTTCCACAGGCTCTGGCAAGTGTTTGAGCTTCTAGTGTCATAACTTTAAGATAATTAGTTAATTTTTTACCAGCTTTTACAGGATCTAATCTTTTCATTAAAGTAGGATTTTGAGTTGATATTCCTGATGGATCATTTCCTTCATGCCAATCATCGTAAGCACCTGCAGTTGTGCCTAATTTTTTATAATCTTTTTCCCACTTAGGATCGTTATCTCCTAAAGCTATCATTGCTGCACTTCCTATTGATACTGCATCTGCCCCAAGTGCTAAAGCTTTCGCAACATCTGCACCATTTCTAATTCCACCAGATATTACCAATTGTACTTCTCTATGAGCATTTAAATCTTGCAGAGCGTCTACAGCTGGTCTAATGCAAGCTAAAGTAGGTTGGCCAACATTTTCAATAAAAACCTCTTGAGTAGCTGCTGTTCCTCCTTGCATTCCATCTAGAACAACAACATCAGCTCCAGCTTTTACTGCTAAAGCTGTGTCATAATATGGTCGAGCTCCAGCAATTTTAATAAATATAGGAACTTTCCATTTTGTTATCTCACGTAATTCTAAAATTTTAATTTTTAAATCATCTGGTCCAGTCCAATCAGGATGTCTGCAAGCTGATCTTTGATCAACACCCTTTGGTAATGTTCTCATTTTTGCTACTCTGTCATTAATTTTTTGACCTAACAACATTCCTCCTCCACCCGGTTTTGCACCTTGACCTATAACTACCTCAATTGCATCCGCTTTTCTTAAATCATCTGGATTCATTCCATATCTAGATGGCAATAATTGATAGACTAAATATTTTGATTGTCCTCTTTCTTCTGGAGTCATGCCCCCATCACCCGTAGTAGTGGATGTACCAGCAGCACTCGCTCCTCTACCTAAAGCTTCTTTAGCTGGACCTGATAACGCACCAAAGCTCATTCCAGCGATTGTAATTGGTATATCTAATTCAAGTGGTATCTTAGCAAATTTTGTTCCAAGAGTTACATTAGTTGTGCATTTTTCTCTATAGCCCTCCAAAGGATATCTAGACATTGATGCACCTAAGAATAATAAATCATCAAAGTGTGGGAGTTTTCTTTTTGATCCCCCGCCTCTTATATCATAAATCCCAGTAGCGGCAGCTCTTCTTATTTCTGAATTAGTGTATTCGTCAAAAGTCCATGATTGACGGGGATGAGTTCTATTATTTTTTTTCATGATTAATAATTAGAAATATTATCTATTTTAAAGTTGTATAATTTTTTTGCTGAACCATATCTCTTAAAACTTTCAGCTTTTTTATTTTTAATGCTCGCTTGTTTTAAAAGTAAATTAAGTTTTTTAATATGCTTTTTATCCATTTTTTTTTCAACACAATCTGCACCAAGCGATTTAACTTTGCCTCTTATATATATGTTTGTTTCGTATAAACTATCACCTAATGCCTCACCAGCATCACCACATACTACTAAGTTTCCTGCTTGAGACATGAATCCTGACATATGACCAACTGAACCTTTTACGATTATATCAACACCTTTCATTGAAATTCCACATCTAGAACTGGCATCACCATCAATAATTAAGACTCCTCCATGAGCTGTTGCACCTGCTGATTGAGATGCATTACCTTTTACATGAACTTTACCAGACATCATATTTTCAGCTACGCCTGTTCCAGCATTTCCTTCGATTGTGATATTTGCTTTTTGATTCATACCAGCACAATAATAACCTACATGGCCCTTAATATTTACATTTATTTCATCAGTCAACCCAGCACATACAGCATGATTGCCCTCTGGATTTATTATCGTAAAATTTCTATCATTTACTCTTCTATCAACGTTTTGCAATTGTTCATTTATATTTCGTAATTTTAATTTTTTTAAATCTAGTTTCATTAGTTTCCCCAAGAATATACAACGCCTGGCTCTGGCTCAAAAATTTTTGCATTATTAACATCAGGCAAATGAGCCATCGCTTGAAATTCAGAGGCAATAGCAACATAGTTATTTGTTTCAGCAATAACTGCTGGTTTACAAGCAATTTCATCCCTCACAACTGCAAAACCATTTCTTGTTCCTGTTATAAATGTGTAAAAGCCATCCAAGTCTTTTAGACCTGACATCAAAGTATCTTTCAAAGAATTGTTGTTTGATAGACTGTTAGAGACGTAACCGGCAGCTACCTCGGTATCGTTTTCTGAATTAAAAGTATTACCTTTTTTCTTCAGCTCTCTTCTTAAATTATTATGATTAGATAAAGAGCCATTATGAACTAAGCATTCATCTTCTCCAGTTGAATACGGATGAGAACCATCTGTTGTAATTGCACTTTCAGTTGCCATTCTGGTATGCCCAATTCCATGTGTTCCACTAAAACTTTCTAAATTAAATTTTTTAACAATATCTTTTGGATTTCCAACTTGTTTAAAAATTTCAATAGAACGTCCATAACCCACTAAAGAAACATCTCTAAATTCTTTATTAATAATTTTAATAAATTTTTTTGGAATCTCAGTAGTTTTAACAACTACGTGATCAGAATGCTGACTTAATGTAAAATTTTTTATTTTATTTGAAATATCATTTTTAAATTTATTAAAATCTAAATCATTAATACATAAAGAATACTTATATTCATCTTTATTTGAATTTTTGTATATTGCAAATCCTGCACTATCCGGGCCTCTAGACTCCATGTTATTAAGCATGCCTGATAACATTCTTCCTAAGTCTATTTCAAATTTTGTTGTCTTTAAATATATTCCAACAATCCCACACATAATTTTTTAGTTTTAGTTTATTAATGATAAAAAGAATTCTTTGTAGTAGATAAGATTTACAATAACAATAATAATAATAGCCGCTATCACTCCATATTTAGCTTTTGGAAAAGCAACCCCTCTCATTTTAGACGGTCTAAGTTCTTCGTTATTTTTGTCAGTCATATTTTTGTAAAAAAAAAGGGCGCTACAACTAAGTAGCGCCCAAATTTTATTTTTTAATTACCAATCGGTAATATTACTTTTATGATCATTGGCTCCATATCTTTTTCTTGCCAATCTTTCAAGTTCATCACTTTCAGATTTAGCAGTCAAAATGTGCCAACCAACCCATAAAATAATAGCAAGTATAACAAGTATACCTTCACTAGATCCAGCACCAGGATAAACTGCACCAGCAACTTCTTCAGCTGGTTTGTTTAGGTGATCAATCCAATTTGTAACTGTCGCCATATATTACTCCTTTACCTAGTTGCTGACGAGACCGCTTTTTCATCACTCTTAGCGTCCTCCATCATTTCATAGTCTAGTCCAGCTATTTCTACTTCTCGCGGAATTCTTAATTTACCCATTCCATGTAGCACTTTAGCTATGACGTAGCCTGGTAACATTCCAAGAACACCAAACATTATGATTGCTCCTAAGAATTGTCCCAACGGATTGATTGATGCATAAGTTGTTCCGTCCCACATAGCACCAACACTGTAACCAGATGATGGATAACCATTTAAGACAAAACCACAAATTACTAGACCAATAAATCCAGCATATCCATGTACTGCTACTGCACCAACTGCATCATCAATTTTGAACTTACGTTCAACCCAGTAATGTAGTTTATATGAAATAACAACACCGATCATACCGATGATCATTGCTTGAATTGGATGATATAAATCATTTCCAGCTGAAGCACATATGATACCTGCTAGTCCACTAGAGTATGTCCAGAAAGGATCACCTTTTGCAATCCAATAACCAGCTAATAATCCTCCTGACAATGACATCAAGAAGTTAAAAGTAATACCACTAAGTGTAGTAGGAGTTACGTATATGTTTGTAGCTGTCCAATAACTTATGCCTTCCATACCGTATTCAGGTCCAAGATCAAAGATTGGTATATTACATGCTGCATAGAAGCCCCAGAAACCAGTATAAATTAGAAATAATCCAATTGTGACTAACCAAGGATTTCTTGGTCCAATGTTTCTTGGTTCACCGCTAGATGAAAACTTACCAATTCTTGGTCCTAAAACAACTAGAACACCTAAAGCAAACCCACCCGCAATTGCGTGAATTACTCCCGATGCATAAGCATCATGGTATCCTAATAGTTTAAGCATCCAGCCATCAAAGTGCCATCCCCAAGCAGCATCAATTGTCCAAAATACAGAACCAATTGCAATTGCTAAAATTCCAAATGCAAATGTTGTTATTCTTTCAATAATAGCTCCAGAGACGATAGATGCAGCTGTCCAAGAGAATAAAAGGAATGCCGCCCAGAAAACACCAGAAATATGGTCTCCTAAGTTGACAGCCATTAGTTCACTTGTTGCTGTATACCAAGTAGCACTAAACGCTGAGTCATCAGTGATTAGAGCAGTACTTTCATTCATTATTGATGGTGCAAGTCCCGGTCCAGTTGGGAAAGCCCAGTAAATCCACCAACCAAATAAAAACCATGTTACTGTTACCAAAGGTATCAGCATTGTGTTTTTCATAAGAGTATGTTGGTGATGTTTGTATCGAGAAGCTCCAACTTCATACATACAAAACCCGACGTGAATTAAAAACATCAGTACCACTGTTACCCAGTAGTAAAATTCTGTAAATATGGTTGTAAGAGCAGCTAACTGATCAGTCATATTCTCTTTCTCCTTATTTAGTTTTTAAAACCCTATAAAATTTCTTGAGGTGTGACAAATAAAACAGGCTTATAAAACCCACTATTGACAATGATTTTTAAATTAAAATCAACTTTTGATTGTGTAATTAAAATTTTAAGTAAGCTTTTTTCAAATCAACAAGAGGATGTTTTGGAGACATTTGAAATTTTACCAACAGTTCTCTTGCAATCATGTCTCTGTCTTGTTGATTATTTGGTAATTTTATTGATTTTGGGATTGTGACCCATCCATTGGCATTTCTACAAAACACTGCAGGTCTATCTTCTTCATACCCCATATGAACATCTTCTAACCAATTTAAATCATCCCAGCCCATTGCTTCAATATATTTTTTGAGAAATGGTGTAAGCTTACTATAGTCTGGCAAAAGATTTACATCATATCGGTAACCAATTGATTGGCCGATCATTTTTTCTCTAGCTGTTTCTTTCTTTTTACCTAATTGACCTTTAACTTCTTTAACTTTTACTTTAGCTATTTTTTTAACTTTTTTCTTTACCATATTAGTTCATTTATATTTTGTGATAGTTATCAACTCCAACAGTGTAGTTAGTTCCTGCTAATGGTACTTTTGCTAAAGCAGATGACTCGGTAGTTAAAGCAGCTAAATCTTCTGGCTCTAAAGAGTGAATATTCGTTTTACCACATGCTCTGGCTAAAAGTTGAGCTTCTAACGTCATTGAGTGTAAATAATTATATACTCTTAATGCAGCATCATCTGGATTTAATCTTGCTCTTAATTTGGGATCTTGAGTTGCAACACCAACTGGACATCTACCAGTGTGGCAGTGATAGCATTCTCCAGCTTTAACACCCATTTCTTTTTCAAAATTTGCTTCTGGAATATCTTTGTTGCAATTTAAAGCTATCATTGATCCAGTGCCTATTGCAATTGCATCAGCACCTAAAGCCAAAGCTTTTGCCATATCTGCACCATCTCTAACTCCACCGGCATAAATTAAAGTAACTTTTCCAGTCTTACCGACATCATCGATTGCTCTTCTAGCTTCTCTGATTGCTGCAATACCTGGTATACCAGTATTTGCTGCAGCGATGTGTGGGCCTGCTCCAGTAGAACCTTCCATTCCATCAAGATAAATAGAATCAGGATCACATTTTGCAGCCATACGAACATCATCATAAACTTTTGAAGCTCCAAGCTTTAATTGAATTGGTACTTTATTTTTTGTTAATTGTCTCAACTCCTCAACTTTAAGGGCTAGATCATCTGGACCTAACCAGTCAGGATGCCTTGCAGGCGATCTTTGATCAATACCAGATGGCAAAGATCTCATCTCAGCTACTTGATCGGTTACTTTTTGACCCATTAAATGTCCACCCATTCCAACTTTTTGACCTTGACCAATAAAAACTTCAATTCCATCTGCTAGTTGAGCATGGTGAGGATTAAATCCATATCTAGATTGAATACATTGGTAATACCATTTTTCAGAATATCTTCTCTCATCAGGTATCATTCCACCTTCTCCTGAACATGTTGCACTACCCGCCATTGTTGCTCCTCTCGCTAAAGCTGTTTTAGCTTCGTATGAAAGTGCTCCAAAACTCATACCAGTAATATAAACAGGAATATCTAATTCAATTGGATTTTCACATCTTGGACCAATTACAGTTTTTGTTTCACATTTTTCTCTGTAACCTTCGATCACAAATCTAGTTAGTGTTCCTGGTAAGAAAACAAGATCATCAAATGTAGGAATTTTTTTCATTAGCGCCATACCACGCATTCTGTATCTCCCCAATTGTGCTTTTATGTGAATATCATCTATAACGTCAGGAGTGAAGATAGCGTTGTGACCTAATAAACTTTTATTTCTTTTGCCTTCTTCATGAGCATGAACATCTGCTTTTCCTCCAACATTCACATTACCGTTTTTCTTTTTAGTTTTTTTCTTAGGCATTAAATTGCTCCTTTTTTCTCAGTAGGTTCTAAGTTGTCATAATTCCAAAGTTTTTTACCAGCAACTATTTTTTTCATTTTACTAACGTCAAATTTTTCACCAATCTCAGCAACTCTTAATTTTCTTCTAAGCCAGTTTTGATCATCTTTCGTTAATTCAGCATCAACTGCATCACTACCATAAGAGCCAATTTCTCCACCTATGAAAATTGTCCCATCATACATAGAGTCACCAAGGTTTATTCCAACGTCTCCTAAAATAATTATTCTTCCTCTTTGCATCATAAAACCTGTAAAAGCTCCAGCATCACCACCAATAATTATAGTTCCACCTTTCATGTCAATTCCAGTTCTGGCACCGACACTTCCTTTACATATCAAATCTCCACCTCTAATAGCTGCCCCAAAACATGATCCAGCATTTTTTTCAATTACTACTTTTCCTGCCATTAAGTTTTCGGCACAAGACCAGCCAACTCTTCCGTTGATTCTCACAGTTGGTCCATCACATGATCCCATTCCGAAATACCCTAAACTACCTTCAAAAATCAAATTTAATTTGTTTAAAATACCAACACCTAAACTGTGTTTTCCTTGAGGATTTTTAATTACAATAGTTCCATAACCTTCACTCATTAAGCTATCTATTTTTTTATTGGCATCTGCTGCAGTCATGTCTTTAACATCTAGATCTGTTCTTTTGTTAAAGTCCACATCATAAGTACCAAAATAGTAAAAATTTTCAGCTTCATCAGGGTTAAAAAACTTTTGCTGAGTTCTACCTGTTAAAACCTCTGTGTGCATACCCATTTCTTGAGCTTTTGTTTTTTTATCTATATTTTTTAAATTTGCCATACCTTAACCTCCCCATCAAATGGATCATATGTATCAATTTCCTGTGGTAATACTGATCTGATAGCTATTTCCTCCGAACCCATTGCAACCAAATCATCTGACTCATATAAAACTAATGGTTTAGCAGCCATCGTATCTTTTGCCATTCCTAAAGAATTTTTTGTAGCTACAAAATATGTAAAAACTCCATCTAATCCTGATAAAGAATCTCTCATACCTTCTTCTAAAGAAGCTCCTTCTCTCATTTTTTGTGCAATATATACTGCTATAAGTTCTGAGTCACACTCAGACATAAATCTCATTCCTTTATTTTCTAAGGCTCTTCTATTATTCCAATAGTTAGTTAATTGACCGTTGTGAACTACAGATACATCACTAAAAGGGTAACCCCAAAATGGGTGAGCTGATTTAATATCCACACCTGACTCAGTGGCCATTCTTGCATGACCAATTGCATGAGTACCAACTAATTTATCAAGTGAATATCTATCACAAACTGCTTTTGCATTTCCAAGATCTTTTATTACTTCTAAAGATTTACCCATCGAAAGAATTTCAACGCCTGGAATACTCTCAATTCTTTGTGAGAATTCTAATAAGTCTTTTTTATCATAAGCAATTTCGTATCTAAGAGAATAGGGAAGAGTTCTCTCCTCTTTGACAATCTTAGCACCAAGCTCAGCAAGAGCTTGATCTACAATTTTTTTTCTTTCATCATATACCGAAACATCTTCAACTATTGATGAACTTCCTTCACCAACGTTTTCACCAACCTTGAAACGCATGATAAAGTTTTTACCGTCAGTATCACCATATAAAGCATAACCAGTTGAGTCTTCGCCTCTATGCTTTAGTGCTTGAAGCATTCCTTGTAATTCACTTCCAACATTTGATGATTTTCCTCTATGAATTAAACCCGCTATTCCGCACATAATTTTTGTCTCTCTTATAATTAAAAGTTTACGGTAAACAATCTAAATAAGTATCCAGATCCCATTGAGTTGTTGCACCTAAAAATCTTTCCCATTCATCATTTTTGTACCAATGAAATATCTTGTACATTTCATCTGGCATAGCAGATTGAATAACTTTATCTTCAGCTAAACTATCTAAAGCTTGGCCGAGACTTAAAGGTAATTTTTTAACATCTTTACCTGCTTTTTGAGCTTCATAAATATTTCTTGATTCAGGTTTACCTGGATCAATATTATTAGTTAAACCATCATCCATAGCTTTAAATAGTGCTGAGCCCATCAAATAAGGATTGTGCATAGAGTCAACAGATCTATATTCAAACCTTCCTGGAGCAGAAACTCTTAAACCACAAGTTCTATTTTGATATCCCCAATCAGCATAGACTGGTGCCCAAAATCCTTGGTCCCATAATCTTCTATAAGAATTAACTGTTGAAGATCCAATTGCAGTCAATGCAGGAAGATGTTTCATTATTCCACCAATTGATTTTAATCCTACTTTACCAGGCAATTGAACATCTTTTGTGTCTGGCATAAACGTATTTGTTCCACCCTCTACATAACTAAATACTTCATCCATGGCAGGAATAGATTTGTGGCCTAATTTATTTACCCTATCATTTCCACCAGTCCATAACGACATGTTAGTGTGACAACCACTTGCTGAAACTCCCATAAATGGTTTTGTCATAAAACATGCTATTAAATTAAACTCTCTAGCTACTTGTGCGCAGATTTGTCTGTAAGTAGATAATCTGTCAGCATTTCTTAATACATCATCAAACATCCAATTTAATTCTAATTGTCCTGGTGCATCTTCATGATCACCTTGAATCATGTCAAAGCCCATAGCCCTAGCGTATTCCATAACTTTCATAAATACTGGTCTTAAAGACTCGAACTGATCTATATGATAGCAATATGGTTTTGAAAAACCTTTTCCAGTTGGTGTACCATCTTCATTTTTTGTTAACCACATCATTTCAGGCTCTGTTCCAACTCTTAATTGATAACCATGTTTTTTCTTAAATTCCTCAGCAATAATTCTTAAATTACCTCTACAATCAGAAGTTAAATGACCACCAGGATTTTCTCTTTCTTCTCTATTTCTAAAACATGTTACAAATACTCTTGCAACTTTTTTGTCCCACGGCAATTGACAAAAAGTTTCTGGATCAGGAATACCTACAAGCTCTTTAGCCTCTGGTCCATAACCAATATAATTATTGTGTCGATCTAAAAATAAGTTTGCAGTTGCACCGTAGACTAATTGAAATCCTTTTTCACAAGTTCTTTCCCAGTGATCTGAAGGAATACCTTTACCAACAACTCTTCCTGTGACAGATATAAATTGAAAAAAAATATATTCTACTCCTAGTTCATTAATTTTTGCTCTAACTTGTTTTACTAATTTATCTCTACCAGGTTTTTTTACATGTTTTTCTAGATCTGTCATATTCCCCCTTTAAGAATTTTAAGATTAAAAAGTAACTGAAAAAAAAACGTCTGTCTACTTAGATCAACTAGCTCCAAGGAAACGGACTGTTCGAAGTAGGGTGAAGTTCACCCTTCTCGTATCGGTTGAATCTAAAAGGTTTCAACAGTTCACTTTCTTGTCCCAAAATTTCTTTAGCAACTAACTCGCCAACGCCTATCATTTTGTATCCATGGTTAGCATCAGCAATCATATAAACATTTTCTAAAAATCTATCAAAGATTGGGAAAGAATCTGGCGTCATACACCCAAGACCACCTGAAGGCCCTTTTCTATAAAGATCAGACTTACCTTCAAATCTTTTTTGACAATGAGCTAAAGCAGAGCACCACATATCATTAAAAGCCTCAGTTGTTTGAAATTCAGGAGATTCAATTCCATATGGATCCACATTTACTTGATCAAAATGTTTGTCAACTATGTAAGGAGAAGTACCCCCTTGAACACCCAGACCTTCAATATCAGGTTTATAATAAATTCCCCAAATTTTATCTGTTATTAATTTTTTTGTTTTATCAGAATATAAAGGTGCTGTAGAATCTACATGTATCACTGGAGGTGCTTTACCATCATTCATCTTTAAAAAATTAGGCTCAACTCCAATTACTCCTTCTTGCAACATCCAATAAGTCCACATATCAGTTGTATGCATTTTACCGTCTTTACCTTTAATGTTTGCAGTTTTTGGAAGTTCTAACATGTTCCAGAAATCTCTTGCCCAAGGCCCTGCTCCAATAACTACTTGTTCGCAATCAATTGTTCCTTGATCAGTTTCAACGCCAGTAACAGCTTTACTATTACTACCTCTTTTAAATCCATTTACTTTTACACCTTTGATAACTTGAACACCATTTGATGTAGATTTGTTTTCTAATGCTTTAATTGAATCTTTATTGAATGCATAACCACCTTTTTTTTCATGAAGAACAGATGTTATTCCTTGGGCTTGCCAGTCATCAAACATACCCTTCATATAATTCATACAATCTTTTTCTCCTTCAATAAATTCTGAGTCATAGCCAATTGCTTTTTGTTGTTCATAAATCGTTGCAACATCTTTATGCATTACTTCAGGCGATATTTGCAAATAACCAACTGAGTTATATTTAAATGCTTTTGGATCACTTTCCCAAACTGAAACTGAATGAGCCATTAATTCTCTCATTGCTGGCTGAAAATAATTATTTCTTATTACTCCACAAGCAATGCCACTAGCACCAGCAGCTGTATCTTTTTTTTCTAAAACAACAATTTCTCCTGGATTTTTATATGTTTCTGATAATTTCCAAGCGGTGCTAAGTCCGTGAATACCGCCACCTATTATTACTACTTTTGCTTTAGTTGGTAGTTTTGACATAATTCAATGTATTGAATTTGTAACAAAAGCAAAAAAGTATTAAAGTTTATTTTTTACTACTAAAAACTATATATATAAATAATACTTTAATTATATTAATTAAAAAGAATTGATACAAAAATTATAATATATGAGTTTCAAATTTTATCAACCTGGCAGATCTCGTCTGCAAAGAAGTGAATTAGCCGTTCCAGGTTCATCACCAGAAATGTTTGAAAAAGCACTTAATTCTAAAGCTGATTACATTTTTTTAGATCTTGAAGATGCTGTATCCCCAATGGATAAAATTACTGCTCGTCAGAATGTTATTAAAGGTTTGAAAGAGCTTAATTGGAAAGAAAAAGGGAAAACAATTTCAGTCAGAATCAATAGTCCTGATACACATTATATGTACAAAGACATAATAGATATAGTTGAAGAAGTAGGTGATAAACTTGACACTGTCTTATTACCAAAAGCTGGTACAGCTAGCGATGTTTACATGATTGATTGTTTATTAACGCAAATAGAGACAAACAAAAAATTAAAAAATAAAATAGGAATTGAGTGTTTGATAGAAACTG
Organism: uncultured Pelagibacteraceae bacterium; assembly: GCA_902606445.1. Taxonomy (GTDB): domain Bacteria; phylum Pseudomonadota; class Alphaproteobacteria; order Pelagibacterales; family Pelagibacteraceae; genus Pelagibacter. Next base: position 9,250 of record CACLGJ010000013.1, on the reverse strand, counting down.
CTTTAGGAATGTCTAACATAAAAGAAATTGCAAAATCTAGTGAAAGACTTGAATCATTGCATTTTGGAGTTGCGGATTATGCTGCCAGTTTAAGAGCAAGAACTGTTGTAATTGGTGGTTTAAATCCTGATTACCCAGGTGATCAATGGCACCACGGACTTTCCCAATTAGTTATGACATGTAGAGCCTATGGATTAAGAGCTATAGATGGTCCTTTTGGTGATTTTAATGATCCAGATGCTTATGTTGAAGCAGCAAAAAGAGGAGCGGCAATTGGTATAGAAGGTAAATGGGCAATTCATCCATCACAAATTGAACTTGCGAATAAAGTTTTTTCTCCACCATCATCAGAGGTAACTAAAGCAAAAAGAATTTTAGAGGAGCTTGATAAAGCCGCAAAAGCTGGAAAAGGTGCTGCTCAATTAGATGGAAGAATGATAGATGCGGCATCAGCGAGAATGGCAGACAACATAGTTAATATAGATAAACAAATCAAAAATAAATAATTATGGATATACACGAATATCAAGCTAAAGAAATATTATCGAGTTTTGGCGTAACTATACCTAGAGGTGGAATTGTTTATAGTCCAGAGACAGCAGAAAATAAAGCAAGAGAAATCGGAGGATCAAAATGGGTAGTAAAAGCCCAAATACACTCAGGCGCAAGAGGTAAAGCTGGTGGAGTTATCGTGTGCAACAGTCCTTTAGAAGTTGCTCAGGCAACTGATAAACTTTTAGGAAAAAAATTAGTTACAAATCAAACTGGCCCTGAAGGAAAAATAGTTAATAGAATTTATATTGAGGAAGCAACTGATATTGAGAAAGAATTATATTTAGGCTTAGTTTTTGACAGAAGTTCAGAAAGTATAATGGTTGTAGCCTCTACAGAGGGTGGAATGAGTGTTGAAGAAATTGCTAAAGAAAAACCAAAGTCTATCATTCGATCTAAAATTGAAGTAGCGGTTGGTATACAAAGTTTTCAAGCAAGAGAGTTAGCATTTGGATTAGGTATTGAGCCAGAATTAATTAGAAGAATATCAGAAACAATAGTAGGATGTGCTAAAGCCTTTAGTGAGTTGGATGCTACAATGGTAGAGGTAAACCCGTTAGTAATTTCTAAACAAAAACAAATTTTAGCACTAGATTGTAAAATGAGCTTTGATAACAATGCAATGTTTAGAAGAGATAAAGTATCTGAACTTAGAGACAAAACCCAAGAAGATGAAAAAGAGGTTTATGCGTCTGATAGAGGTCTTAATTACGTTAGCTTAGACGGAAATATCGGCAATATTATTAATGGTGCGGGACTTGCAATGGCTTCAATGGATATGATTAAATTAGCAGGTGGGGAACCAGCTAATTTTCTTGATGTAGGAGGAGGGGCAACACCTGAAAAAATAGTAAAAGCCTTTAGATTAATAACAATGGATAAGAAAGTTAAAGTTATTTTAGTTAATATTTTTGCTGGAATAAATAGATGTGACTGGGTTGCAGAGGGAATAGTTCAAGCATTAGAAAAAATAGAAGTTAAAGTCCCACTCGTAATAAGATTAGCTGGGACAAATGTTGAAAAAGGAAATAAAATTCTTAGAGATAGCAAGTTAGATTATATTGAAGCAAATACTTTAGAGGATGCAGCAAATAAAGCAGTTGCAGCATTAAAAAAATAAAATGGCAGTTATAATAGAAAAAAACACAAAAATTTTAATACAAGGCTTTACTGGAAAGATGGGAACTTTTCATGCAGAAGAGATGATAAAATATGGATCTAATGTTGTTGGTGGTGTTACCCCTGGTAAAGGAGGTCAGAAACATTTGGATAGACCTGTATTCAATACAGTTAAAGATGCAGTTAAACATACTGGAGCAACAGCATCAATATTATTTGTGCCTCCTGCTTTTGCAGCAGACTCTGCAATGGAAGCGGCAGACGCAGGTATAAAAACTTGTGTAGCTATAGTTGATGGGATTCCATCTCACGACATGATTAGAATAAAAAGATATATGAGAAGGTACTCTAGAAATGAAAAAATGACATTAGTTGGACCTAATTGTGCTGGAATTATAAGTCCAGGAAAATCAATGCTAGGAATTATGCCGGGCCATATTTATAAAGAGGGTAGAGTAGGAATTATAAGTAGATCTGGAACTTTAGGTTATGAAGCTGCAGAACAAATGAAAAATTTAGGAATTGGTATTTCAACTAGTGTAGGAATTGGAGGTGATCCAATTAATGGAAGTTCATTTAGAGATATAATTGAAAAATTTGAAACAGATGATGAAACTGATGCAATACTAATGATTGGTGAAATTGGTGGACCACAAGAAGTTGCAGCCGGGGAATTTGCGAAAGAAAATATGAAAAAACCAGTTATAGGATACATAGCAGGTTTAACAGCTCCAAAAGGAAGAGTAATGGGACATGCTGGGGCTATTGTTTCGGCTTATGGAGAAAGTGCAGTAGAGAAGGTAGAGCTTTTAAAAGAATGTGGTGTTACAATTTCAAAAAATCCTTCTGTGATGGGAGAAACTGTTAAAACAGTTTTAAATAATTTATAATTAGATAGAAATTTCTCTAAGCCTTTTTAAATAATCTTCAAATTCTTTAATAAAATTTACTGTAGGTTTAATAAATTTTTTTCTCTGATCATTTGATGTTTTTTCTAAAAAGAAAAAATTTTTTTCGCAAGCTTCAGTTATCATTAACGCAGATTTTGGGCGGGAAGTTTTAAAAAGTTTTGTTTTTAGTTCTTCAACTGTTAAATTTTCACTATGTTTATATGCATTCATCACTAAAAGCATCATGTGATAATGTGAAGGTGATTTACGAAAAAAATAATTGCTGGAAGTATGAGACAATTTCATTTGATCTTCCCAAAAGTTTAATAATTCTCTCGTATTTTTCATTTACGATCTAACTCGGGTTTTTTGAGGATCGTAGTGAGGGAAGCCAACAATTTTAGCTGGAATTCTTTTTTGATGTCCATCAATCTTACCAATCTCAACTTCTGTATCTATTTCTGAATGACCAACATCTATTCTGCATAATGCAATGTTTTTTCCTAAAGTAGGTGATAGACAAGCACTTGTGATTATACCAACTTGAGCTCTTCCAATATGAACACAATCTCCATGATTAGCTTTTTCTTTTCCAATTAATTCTAAACCAACTAATTTTTTTTGAGGATTTTCTTTTCTTTTTATTAGATTTTCTTTACCAATAAAATTGTCTGTTTTTGTTTTAAGTGGTACAGCAAATCCTATACCTGCTTCAAAAGGATCTTGCTGTCCATCAAATTCATTACCAAATAAAACTAATCCAGCTTCAATTCTTAATAAATCTAAAGCACCAAATCCAGCAGGTATTAATCCGTCTTTTTTACCCACCTCCACAATCTTATCCCAAACTTGAGGAGCATGATCTGGATGACACCAAACTTCATAACCAAGTTCCCCTGTATAACCTGTTCTTGAAACAATTAATGGAATTCCATTTAATTCTTCTAATCTACAAATAGTAAATCTAAACCATTGTAGTTCGGAGATTGTTGGTTGTGTTGGTGGGGTAAATATTATTTTTTCTAAAATTTTTCTGCTATTGGGTCCTTGAACAGAAATATTATTAATTTGATCAGTTGAGTTTTTTATAATTACTTTAAAATTTTTCTTTTTTGCTTGTTCTTTTAACCATTCACCAGCATACTCATCTCCACAAACCCATCTAAAACCGGTTTCACTTAATCTTAGCAAAGTACCATCATCAAACATTGTTCCATTTTCATAACACATTGCAGAATAAACGATCTGTCCAACTGAGAGTTTTTTGATATTTCTTGTTAAAGTATAGTTCATTAGTTCTTCCGCATCAGGGCCTATAATTTCAAACTTTCTTAATGAAGATAAATCGATTACAACTGCTTTTTCCCGACATGCATTGTATTCATTGATCACTCCATGTTTTGTATAATCATTAGGTAACCAAAATCCTCTAGCATCAATAAAGTTTCTAGTTAACTTTGAAGTTCTCTCATAGAAACCTGTGTTTCTTGTTAATTTTTTTTCAGAGTCTGTTTTCATTCTAAATGCAAATGACTTTGTAAATTCTTTTTTTCTGTCATAAGTTCTAACAAATATATCTGTAGGATTCCATCCATTACAACTATCAATATCACTTGGACAAGCAGTTGTTCCACAGGTTAAATCTTTTAGAGCTCTAAATATCACATAATCACCTGGTCTTGCATATGACTCATCTGATAAAACTGAATTTTGACCGCCAGCAGATGTGTTGAAAAATAAATTTATTGCATGCCAGCCTTTTTTCTTTTGAACGCCATATTTTTCCATTGCTTCGTTTAAGTTATCAGAGCAATTCGCATGACCAAAATACCCAGCATCCTCATAATATTTAGATGTGCAAGCAAGATTAAATGTATCATGAATACCAACAGTATCTCTTACAACTTCTACTAATGGTTCGTGATCTACATCATAAAATTTTGAAAATAACCCTGGTCCAGGAAAAGTATGACCCATAAAAGTTCTTGTTGTTTGCCAATCAAGACCATTCTCTTTTCCCTTATCTAATTTTGATGTATCGTAAGCTACAAAATCAGAACACTGTCTTCCTGTCGGAGTAATTACTTGAATGTAATCACCCTCTTTTACTTGATAACCAATTGATGTGGTTCTTGCTATGTTTCTTTCCTCTGATGGATCGTAAACAGGATCAGGTATAATTGAAAATTCTTTTTCTTTTTTGATTTCTGACCTTTTTATAATTACTGTAAGTTCTGTCGAAGGATTTTGCTCATGTACCATCATTTGATTTGCAGGTGCTGCGAAGATGCAGTAGCATTTATCTTTAGATTTTAATTTGATACTTTCACCAGCTCTAGTTTCTTTGTCAAAAATTACTGAAGATTTTGATTTTTCTATATTTAAGTTTCTTTTTTTTAATTGTAATAAAGCTTGCAAAGATGGTTCATCTTTTTTTAAAAGTATTTTCTTTATTTCTGAATTATCTTTTATTTCTTTTAAGCCGAAAATAGCGAGTTCTGACTTACCGTCTTTATTAAATACTGAAATTTCGCAAATTTGATTACCTTCATTATTGATTATTTCTATTTCATCATTGGGCAAAATTTGAATGCCGGTTAATCCTCCACCTTCAACAACATATCTTTCAACTCCAGGTGGTAAAGAATTTAGGCCTGGTTCTTTTATATCTAAAGAGGTTTGTGACATTTTTATAATTTTATTTTTATATTATATAAATATCTATGTGTTGACTATCAATTTACTTAAGCACATACTGATATTCTTAATATTAAGAAAGGGGAAATAATGCGAAAAATAATATCGTTAGTTTCTGCAATTATAATCTCTGTAATTAGTTTTGCTGGATTATCAAATGCAGATAGTAAAAAACCTATCGTCATTCCAACACACAACTGGTCAAGTCAAATTGTAATGGCTTACGTTATTGGTGGAATAATGGAAGACATGGGAAATAATGTAAAATACGTGAATGCTGACTCCCAAGCAGTTTACGAATCCATAAGAATTGGTGATGTTTCTATATCTCATGAGGTATGGGAATCTGCTTTTGGTAAATCATTCACAACAGCTTTAGACAAAGGCGGTTTATTAGACTGGGGAGATCATGAGGCAAGAACTCTAGAGGATATGGGATATCCTAACTGGGTTGCTGAAAAAGGATTATGTCCAGGTCTACCAGACTGGACTGCTTTAAAAAATCCAGACTGTGCTAAAAACTTTACAACACCTGACTCTCCAGATGGAAAAGGAAGAATGTTGGAAGGACCACAAACTTGGCATGGTGATTTAATTCCACAAAGGGTAGATGCTCTAGGTTTAGGAGATTTATGGTGGGTTAAATTTGCAGGAAGTGCTGACGCACTTTGGGCAGAGTTAAAAGCAGCTGAAAAAGAAGGAAGAGGAACAATCATCTTTAACTGGACGCCAAACTTTACAGATGGTGCTGGTTTTACATTTATAGACTTTCCTCCATACACAGCTGGTTGTAGACCAGAAGATGGTGGAGATGGAAAATGTGGTTCACCAGATGGTTATTTGAAAAAAGCAGTTAACGCTGATTTTCCAAAAACTCATCCAGATGCAGCAGCTATGTTTAAAAAACTTTCTTTCACAACAAGTCAAATTGGTGCAATGGCATCGTTAGTTGACTTAGATGGAATGACACACGAAGATGCTGCAAAAGCATGGTTAAAAAAGAACAAGAAAGTTTGGAAAGCTTTTACTAAATAAAGTTAAAGAGCTTTAAAATCTTTAAATCTCTCCCAACAATGTTGGGGGAGATTTTTTTTTAAGTATAAATTAAATGACAAAATATTTTTTAAGTATATTTTTTAGTTTATTTTTTTTTAATCAATCTTTAGCAAAAGATATTAATATAAATGAAAATATTGATATTGAGTTTAAGTGTGAGCTAGAAAAAAAAATAATTAAAAATTCAAAATATAATTATCAAACTTTTTTAGCTAAAGATTTAAATGAAAAAGGATTAGATAGATTTGAAATTCAATCTAAAAAACCAGAGTCACTTTTAATAAAAGGATTATCATTATTTCTTTCAGAATCAGCAAAACTTAATGTTAAAATTGTAAACAAAGACATAGTTTTGTTTAAATCAATCGATCAAAAGAATAACTATTCAGAGTCAGGAATTATTACCAGAAAAACAGGTGAATTAATTCATGAAATTACAAAAAATATTAAAAGTAAAAATTCAGAAAAATATATTTCTATTTATTCATGTGTTAAATATGACAAAAAAGTTTAATTTTTTTGATGAACTTAATATAAAATAAAAATATGAAAAAATATCTTCTCAGCATAATCCTAGGTTTATTAATTACTTCAGTTGCTTCAGCTAGAAGCACTGGATGCAAAGAGGGGAATTGTGAAAATGGATTTGGCAAGTGGGTCTATACAGATAAAACTACTTATGAGGGAGAATGGGTAGGAACTAAAAAAAATGGTCAAGGTGTCGAAACTTGGCCTAATGGATACATTTACAAAGGTGAATTTAAAAATAGTGAGTGGAGTGGGACAGGTGTTTTGACTTTTCCAGATGGCTCCACTTATGATGGTGAGTGGGCTAAAGGATTTATGAATGGAAAGGGAACTTTTACTTCATCAGATGGAACACAAAAGTCTGGCACATGGAAAAATGGAAAGTTACAGGAATAAATGTCAAAAGAAAATTATATAGATAAAATTAAGGATTTACCAGAGATTACAAAACAGTTTGGTGGTTTAGTAATTATACTCTTAATAATAATTTTTTGTTTTTTTATTCTAAATATAAAGTTTGGTGGTGGTGATGAACTTGTAAGAAAAATGAAATTAGAAGAAGAAAGAATTGCTCAAGAAAAAAAATTAAGTGAATTAATATCAAAATTACCATCTGGAATATTAGTAACTTTTGATGGCACAGATCATTATAAGTTAACAGATGAAGTATATGAGCAAGTCTGTAAAGCAACAAAACTAATCCCTCAACGAGCGATTATGGGTGCAAATTTTTTGAATTACAGAGCTCATGAAATTTATACAATCAATGGAAATAAAATTGATGAAACATTTGTAAAATGGGATGTCGAAAAGAATAAGTGTTTTGCTGGTTTTACCGTAAGTGGAGATAATGTTGGAGTTAGTGAGTCTATAACTGTTAGCGGCGAGGCATTAAGTTTTTTGAGCACAGGAATTGATACAAGAATTTATTTTATTAAAAACTTTTAAAGGGGAAAACAACAATATTATGGATTTAATTTTAGCTTAATTTCATATAACTTAATTAATAATTTATGTCTCAGCCAGTAATCAAATGTGAAAATGTTTATAAAATTTTTGGAGAAAATGCTGAAAAAATGCTTCAAGACTCAAATGGTAATGTTGATGCTAAAACCTTTCAAGAAAATGGTTGTATAGTAGGGGTGAACAATGCTTCTTTTGAAGTTTCAAAAGGAGAGATGTTAGTTGTTATGGGCTTATCAGGCTCGGGTAAATCAACTTTATTAAGATGTATCTCACGATTAACAGACGCAACAGGCGGAAAAATTTTTATTGAAGGTCAGGACCTTTTACAACTAAATAATAAAGATCTAATAGACCTTAGAAGAAATAAAATGGGAATGGTTTTCCAAAGCTTTGCTTTGCTCCCACATAAAACCGTAGTTGAAAATATAGCCTTCCCACTCCAGATTAAAGGAGTTAAGACTGAAGACAGTATTAGCAAAGCAATGGATATGGTTAAACTAGTGGGTCTTGATGGTAGAGAAAACAATTTTCCCAGAGAACTTTCAGGAGGACAACAACAAAGAGTAGGTATTGCAAGATCTTTAGCAGTTGAGCCTGATATCTGGTTTTTAGATGAGCCCTTTTCAGCTTTAGATCCATTAATTAGAAAAGAAATGCAAGATGAGTTTTTAAGACTTCAAGACAAGTTACAAAAAACAATTATGTTTATTACACATGATTTTGATGAGGCTTTAAAACTTGCTGATCGAATTGCAATTATGAAAGATGGTATAATTGAACAATTAGATACACCTTCTAATATTGTTTTAAACCCAGCTACTGAATACGTCAGAAAATTTACTGAAGAAGTACCAAGAGAAAAAGTTTTATTAATTGAAGATGTTATGGAGGTATCTAAAGATAATTTAGGAGACTTAAAAGTCTCAAAAGATGAAATCATAGAAAATGTTGCTGAAAAAATTCTAACGCAAGAAAAATCAGTAGCTGTAGTAGATATTAACAACAAAATTATAGGATCTGTTAATCCAAATAAAATAATTAATACAGTTTTTGGAGGAAGAAAAAATAATAATTAAATTATGGAACTTTTAAAGAAATATCCAAAAACTTCTCAATGGCTATTTTTATTAATCGTATTTTTTGCTTTATGTTTTGCAATTGATGTTCCTGAAACTTATAAATTTATTAGGGGTCAGGCAGAATTTATTAAGGATCCAAATCAAAGTAGTTATGTATTCTTAGGAAAAGAAGTAAGGTATTATGCTTTTGATGTTTTCTGGAGATTACCTCCGCTGCTTGGATGGTTACCTATTTGGATAAATGATTCATTATTTTTCATAATGAATGAATGGATGCCGATTGAAGTTTGGAATGAAGATACTCAAGAATTTAAATCTCGACCTTTAGTTCTTCAAATAAGCAGAAATTTGACTGCTTTTATG
>CACLGJ010000012.1 GCA_902606445.1 uncultured Pelagibacteraceae bacterium | reverse complement strand
AAGATAAAAAAAAAATTGGTAAAGTCACTTCGGCTGTCTATTCACCTAGATTGAAAAAAAATATTGCACTTGCAATGGTAGAAATTGATCATTCAGAGATTGGGAATAATTTAAAAATTATTTTTGATGATAAAGAGATTAATTCTATAATAATAGAAAAGCCTTTTTACGATCCTAAAAAGAAAATTGCCTCATCTTAAGATTTTATATTATAACCTTTTTTCAATAATATTGAGACAGCGATTACGCATACCACTAAAAATGACACCATGGATCCTACACTTATCCAAATATTAAAATCTGATATTCCGTAAAATGAAAATCTTAAACCATCAATTAGATAAACTACTGGATTAAAATAAGAAACAGTCTGCCAGAATGGTGGCAACATATCCAAAGAGTATAAGCTTCCTCCTAAAAATACCATTGGTGTGATAACTAGTGATGGAATAATAGACATTTGTTCAAAGTTTTTACTTACAACACCAATTAAAAAACCAAATAATGCAAATGTAAAAGAGACCAGAACCAACAAGAATATCATTAAAATCGGATATTTAACAGTCACTTCAGCAAAAAATGAAGCGGTGACATAGATCACAACACCAACAATTAAAGTTTTAGTAGCTCCTGCCCCAACAAAAGCTAAAACTGTTTCCAGTGTTGAAATAGGGGCTGCCAAAATCTCGTTAATAGTTCCATTAAATTTTGGAAAAAAGATTCCAAAAGAAGTGTTACTTATTGATTGAGTAAGCAATGTTAGCATCAATAAACCTGGAACGATATATGAGCCATAACTTACACCATCAATTTTTTGAATATAACCACCAATGACTGAACCAAAAACAACAAAATATAATGATGTAGATATTACTGGTGAGAGAAGAGATTGACCTACAGTTCTTAAGAATCTATTCATCTCATGAAAATATATGGCTTTAAAACCATAATAATTAAATTTCATTATTTTCCTTTACCAAATTAACAAATATTTTCTCTAGATTACTTTGTTCTGTTTTTAAATCTCTTAACTTTAGACCTGTATCTTTTAAATCTTGTAACAAATTAGTAATACCAGTTTTTTCAGCTCCTACACTATAAGTATAAATTAAAGACATATGTTCATCATCAATTTCAAGATTATATTTAACTAATTCTTTAGGAATTTCTATAATTTTTTTTTGCAGTTCAATATTCAATTTTTTATGACCCATTTTTTTAATTAATTCTTTTTTATTTTCAACAACAATGATCTCACCTTGATTAATAACAGCTACACGATCAGCAATAGCTTCAGCTTCTTCAATATAATGAGTAGTTAAAATAATAGTTACCCCAGTTTTTCTAAGCTCATCAACAACTTTCCACATATCTCTTCTAAGTTCAACATCCACCCCAGCGGTTGGCTCATCTAAAAATAATATTTTTGGTTCGTGAGATAATGCTTTAGCAATTAAAACTCTTCTTTTCATTCCCCCAGATAATTGTCTTAATCTTTGATCTTTTTTATCCCATAAACTTAGATCTTTTAAAATTTTTTCTATGTGTTCTGGTTTTGGAGATTTGCCATATAAACCTCTAGAATATGACACGGTATCAAAAACTGTTTCAAAAGACTCTAAATTTAATTCTTGAGGAACCATTCCTATTCTTGAACGTGTTTCTCTATAATCTTTTATTATATCAAAATCATCTACAATAACTTTTCCAGAGGTTGATTTAACTATTCCACAAATAATACTAATTAAAGTTGTTTTACCTGCACCATTTGGGCCAAGCATTGCAAGAATTTCACCTTTTTTTATATTCAGATTAATGTTTTTTAATGCATTTAAGCCGTTATCATAGATTTTTGATAGATTATTTATAATTATTTGATCATCAGACATAAATTATTCTCCATTATATAGAGACAATTTGGTGGATTACAATGAGTTTCAACTGATTGTAATTTTAGATCAGATTAATATGAAAAAATTTTACATCTTCTTTTTTTTTATATTTGCATTCAGTGCAAATTCAACGGAAAAAAAAACAACTTTTAATAAAAAGTTATTTGATGCAGCACAATCAGATGGAAAAGTTGTAGTAGTAAGTTCTTGGATTAAATACTGTTCATCTTGTGCCAGTCAAATGAAAGTTCTTAATAAAGTGAAAAATGAATTTGAAAATATTGAGTACTTTAGTTTTAATGTATCAAACAAAGAAATTGCTAAATTGTTTGATGTACAATATCAAACTACACTTTTAATTTTTAAGGATAATAAAGAAGTTTATAGGAGTATTGGTGAAACATCCAAAGATCTAATTTATCAAGCTATTCAATCTTCAATCTAATATTTACAATTTTTTTACCTTTAAAATAACTATCGGTAAAAAAGTGGCAATTACAAATGATAAAAATAATAATGATTGTAAAATAAAAGGTGCAAACATTTCTTTTGGCATTAAGATTCCAACTAATAAGCTTTTTGAAAAATCTGGGAATGGAAATAGTAAAAATCCACCAATTAACCCAATCACTATAGATAAATACGCAGTTTTTTCCCTTATTCCTTTATCATAAAAACTATAAAAAACCGTTAAAACAAATGCACAACAAAACAAGTCAGCCAATAAAAATAGGTACAATATATCAAATCCCTTTGATGCAATGAAGAAAGTAATTAATGATAAAAAAATTATAAAATATTTTGATAATTTTAAATAATTTGTTTTTTTATCTAAATTAAATGTTGCTTTACCCTCTACAACAAATAAGCTTGAAATAGCGTTTACCAATGTATCTACTGTAGAAATGGTCAATGCCAATCCAAGTATAACTATTATTATTGATAATAATTCAGTTTGTTCTTTCAACAATAAAGTAAAAAATCCAAGATCAGGTCTATTACTTGAGTCTATTGAAAAAGAAACCATCCCTGCAAAACCCATAAAAAAAACAATAGGTATAATAATCAAAAAAGAAATAATTAAACTTTTTTTAAGAGTTTTATAATCTTTTGCAGCATAAACTCTTTGCCAATTTCCCTGATGAAACAAATTAGTTGCAGCAACAGCAATAAAAAAAGTTAATCCCGCTGTATAACTAGGAACATAAGATGCACTTAATAATTGTGGGTTTTTTTGTTCAACAAAAGTAAAAGAAAACTCGTTACTTGAGGATGAAATTATATAAGACACAGAAATTAATAATAGAATTCCTATAGTAATCATTTGTATATTGTCAGTAAAAATAGAAGCTCTTAAACCACCATATAGAGTATAAGATAAAGTTGCCAAAAGCACTATTAATGCTGTAATCCAAAGTTCAGTTCCAGATATATAATTTATTAAAACGGCTACTGCTGTAACTTCAGCACATAAAAAGATAAACATATAAAATATTGTCATCAATAAAATTAATTTGAATAAACTCTTTCCAAACTTTTTTCTCATAAATTCAATTAATGATGACCCTTTTGGAAACTCATTTCTTATTTTTTTTCCAAGGTAAATTAAAAAAATCATAGGAAAAGCTGTTCCCAGTGAATAGCCAATTACTGCACCAATACCACCCCATGAAGCAGCAGCAGCTGGGCCAAATAAAATCCAGGCACCCAATGCTGAGGCTACAAGACTTGTTGATAATGAAAATAAACCTATGTTTCTATTAGCAGTTAAATAATTGTTAATGCCTTGATATTTTTTAGAGTGATAAACACCCAGAACAGCAAAAATTAAACTAATTATAATTACTAATGATAACGATGTTGATTGACTTATAAAGTATGATTTATCCATTATTCTCCCTTTCTGAATTACCGGACAGGTTCTTAGGGTTTAATCTCAGTCTGTTAAGACACCCCTTTAAAATATTCTATAACTTATGATCCATTATTTCAATCATACATTTAGTGGCATAATCTTTCCACTCAGATGAACTTATGCCCTTTAAATTATTTAAGTGATTTCGATTATTTTGAATATCCTCTTTATGTTTAATTTTATCTTTTTCTTCTAAATTTGCTTCCATATTATTTATATTTGTTTCCATGGCATTTATCCAATTGTTTCCTAATTCAACACACTTCTTGTCATCTTTTTCATCACAGATTTGTTTAAAAAAATTAAATATTACATCGTCAGTTTTAATTGATTTATTCATTAAGAATTATCGCTTTAGACAATTATTAACTAATATTGCCATTAAAATCCAAACTATAAAAGCTTCGCCATTAGTAAAAGTATAATCTGCACCCGCATAACCAGCTGCAATGTTTAATCCATAAATTATAATAGTGGATATAAAAAGACTAATTACTAGATCTTTTAATGCGTACAAGTACTTCATAATTAAATTATTTTTTATACTTTATTTCCCTTTATTAGAAAAAACAAACCACCAATTAAAAGAAAAATTTGTATATTTGTAAACAGCTGTTTAGTTATAAACCAGTCTCTATGAGCTACTGCAAATATACAAACCATCAAAATAACAATGTTTAAACCTGCTAATCTAGTTAATGTATGTCCAATTGGATTTTTGATAAAATAAGAAATTATTAAAATAATTCCAGTAGATAATTCAGATATGGCAACTAAACTTGCAAGTAATGGGGATAAATCAAAATACTCTATAAGTCCTTCTGGTGGTAAAGGAAATTTTCCAAGACCATAAATAATAAAAGCTACGCCAACCCCAAGCCTTAAAAAAAGTGACCCTAAAGCCTCAAAATTTGAAAAAAAATTATTAAATTTATTTATTAACTGATTCATATATTAATTTTAGTTATTTCTAATAATTATACAAACTAATTCATCTGAAAATTTTAATTTCTTTTTAAACTTAGAGTCAATTTGTTTAATACCAGTAGCGATTTGTTTATCATTAAAGCCAAGAATTGTTGAAATAAACCTTTTTGAAATCATATTATTGTATTTTTTTTTTGTTATTTGAACTTTGTAAACGAATTTTTTCAAAATTCTTTTAGGATATAATTTTGAGATAAAAGTTAAAATTTTTTTGTCTCTTTTTAAAGATTTTAATAATCTAATTTTCATTAAATCGAAGCTAGGAAATTCATTTTTCTGCGGGTTTAATGTTAGTATTAAAATTTTTCCATGAGGATTGAGGCTGTTACTCATTTTAGTTAACAGAGTTTTTATTTTACTAAATTGAAGCAAATGAATAGTTTGTTTAATCAAAATAAGATCAAATTTTTTTTTATTTAAAGAAAAAAAAGTGTAAGCACTAATTTTTTTAAAGTTAATTCTTTTATCTTTATCCCTATGATTTATTAAATCGATACCAATGGGTTTATTAATCAGTCTTAATTTTGAGCTTAAGTTTCCTATGATCTTTCCTCGACCGCATCCGATGTCTAAGATTCTAGAATTAGAGTTTAACTTATTTTGTCTTAATAAAAAGTTGTTAAATTTTTTAATGTAATCATGAGATGAAAGCCAAGTTTTATTATCCCAATTTTTAATGACAGTTGATGCCATATTTTTTTAACCTCCAATAATTATAAGGCCAAGGTGTTAAAAAACCAACTATTAGCATCAGGGGAATTACCCACCAAGTTAATATTGCCCCACCTGTAAAAAAATAATCAGTTAAATTCATTGTAATTTCCATACTTATCATTGATATAAAACTCATACCTAAAGCTGTTTTAAAAGCTTTTTTAAAATCTAAATTTTGTCTAATTAAAATAAATGTTTCAAGAATAATGCTTGTAATCAAGCCATTAATAATTGCCAGTATCATTATAATCAAAACAGGAAATGGTATTTTTGTTAGTTGAAAAAATAGAATGGTTCCAAAATCACCAATTGAACAACCCAGTAAGCACCAAGCAGTATTTTTTGCACTTTGTCTCCAGGTATTTTTGCAAGACCAATTAAAATTGGTATTTGCTGTTTCGATCATTAACTTAATTTATATCAGCTTTGGCAATCATTCCAGCTTGATAATGACCCGGAACGTTACATGCTATTTCAATATTAACAGCATTATCGAATTTCCAGATGATACTTCCTTTTTCTTTAGGTTCTAACAAAACACTATTACTATGAGAGTGACCCATAGTCTTATCCATCTTCGCCATTTTTTTCATTTTTTCTTTATCAATAGAAAAAGCAAGAAGAATTCCATTTTCAGCCATTTTTTCCATTTCTGGTTGATGCTTCATATGCATCATTTTATTCGCAATATTAAATTCGTGAACAAGCATGCCTGCATTTTCAACTTCAAACTTAATTGTTTCACCTGCTTTAATCTGAAATGAATTTGGCTTATAATAATTGTCATACATAACAACTTTAATTATTCGTGATACTTCGTTTTCTTTGCCTTTAATACCAATCTTCATATTTTTGTCTGCATAGGCAAATGAACTAAAAAATATAAGAATAAATAAAATTTTTAAAACTTTCATCATCTAAAAAATAATTTTTTTTTGAGTTTTAACAATGGGTCAAATTGTGCTTATATGCTAATATAAACAAAATGATTTTTAAACAATTATTCGATAATAAATCCTCAACTTATACTTATTTAATTTCCTCAGGAAAAGGTAGGGAAGCATTAATCATTGACCCTGTTATTGAAAATGTTACAGAATATATTAACTTACTCAAAGAGTTAGATCTAAAATTAGTAAAAGTTATTGATACTCATATTCATGCAGACCATGTAACTGGTGCATCTAAACTTAAAGACTTAACAAAGTGCTCAACAATTATGGGTGAACATACTCCGGCTGAAGCAGTAGAAATTAAAGTTAAAGATGATGAGTACATAAATTTGGATAATCTAGAAATAAGAGCAATGCATACACCAGGGCATACATCGGATAGTTTTAGTTTTTTAATGGATAAATATTTATTTTCAGGAGATACTTTACTAATTAATGGCACTGGTAGAACTGATTTCCAAAATGGTAACTCAAAAGATGCTTACAATTCCTTATTTAACAGAATACTAAAATTGCCAGATGAAACTCTTTTGTATCCTGCTCATGACTATAAAGGTGAAACAGTAAGTACAATTGGAAGAGAGAGAAAATATAATCCAAGACTACAAGTAAAAAGTGTTGATGAATATATTGAGATAATGAACAATTTAAATCTTAAAAAACCAATATCCATAGATGAAAATATTACTAGAAATTTAAAATTGGGTGCCTAAAATTTATCAGTTGATAATCTTTAAACTTGTTTACCCATTATAGGATTTCCTTTTAACCACTCACTTTCTTCATTCTCATAATTTTCTTTTTTCCAAATCGGAGACCTTTTTTTTATTTCTTCAATTATAAATCTTGAAAGTAAATATGCTTGATCTCGATGTTTGCAAGCAACTGCAATAATGATGCTGACCTCGCCTAAATTTAAATGACCTTTGGCGTGTTCTATAAAAACAGCTTTATCTTTAATATCTAACTTTTGATCGGCTTCGTAATAGATTTCCTCAAAGCTTTTAATCACCATTTCATCATGAGTATCATAAGTAATTCCTGTTACTGTTTTATTATCATTAATATTTCTTACAGTGCCTAAAAAATATATTGATGCTCCAAACTTAGAATCTTTAATAAATTTCTCAGCATTTGAAATAAGAATTTTTTCTTTTTTTGAGTCTATTATTTTCGTATGAAGCATTAGCCTCCTCCTATGGGGGGTATAATACTTATCTTTTGATCATTTATGATTTTATAATTATCGCTAATTATTTCATTATTTTCTGAACAAAAAGCTGAAGATTTTACAATTTTGATGAAATTTTCATTGCCTTTAAAGTTTTTATCTAAATATTTAATAATCTCATTTCTTAAATCATCTAATGAAGCTTTACCTTCAATCTCAATTTCTATATGATCTTTATCACTGAAATCCCTACTGGCTCCAAATAGTTCTAATTTGATTTTCATTTTTTAAGCTTAGATGAAAATTTTAAATTTTCATTAATAAATTTTGATTTGTTCTTATTAATAAAACTATCCATTAACTTGATTTTTTCATCTTCAAATTCAGCAACCTTTCTTTCATTTAGATCTACATACAAAGCTAGAATTTCAATTGTAGAAGCAAGAAATTTTTTTTCTTTATGGATCATATCCATTTTATATTGAAGACGTTTTTTGTCATGGTCAAAATAAGTACAATTAATATCAACTTCATCATTGAGCTGAAGTTCTTGGTTGTAAGTAATATAAGACTCTACTATCATTGTACTTTTTTTGGTTGTTTTTGCTGAGTGTTCACCCATCTTAAAAATGTTATTTAAAGTATCAGCGCCATATTTATCAAACATTAATAGATAATATGAAACGTTCATATGATCATTGTAATCAATCCAATCTTTAATTACTTTTTGAGTACTTAGGTAAATTGACATGAAAAAATTAAAAAATATTTTTTAAAAACTCAGGTAATCCATCTGGATTGGTCCATAATCCACTTTTTCCACCTTCTTTAATTAATAATTTAACATTATCAATTTTTAAATGTGGATTTACTATTTTACTTAAATCATAAATCGTTATTAATGCAGTGTTAACTCCCATTATAGCTTCCATCTCGACACCTGTTTTAGCTACTGCTGAAACTACACAAAAAACTTCCAAAGAGTTATCGACTTCGTTCATAATAATTTTTGTTGCGGTATGATCAATTGGAAGTGGATGGCATAAAGGAATTAGTTCACTAGTTTTTTTAACTCCTAAAACTGCCGACACTTCAGCTAAGGTAATAGGGTCACCTTTTGGCATTTTCTTATTCTTTATTAAATCAAAAACTTCTTTGCCAACATAAATTTTTCCTGAGGCTAGTGCTCTACGAAAAGTCTCTTTTTTAGAAGAAACATCAACCATATTAAAAGAATTTTTTTTAAATATTTCTTTGGCCCAATCTTTTAATTCATCTTGATTAATTACTTTTAGATTTTTCATTTAGCCACCAGTTTTAGATAAATTTTTTGTTAATCCTGTTTCTCCAAGTTCAAGGTAATGAGATTCTTTTTTAAATCTCATTTGACCAAGTATAAGATCTTTTAATTCATTGGTTTGATTGTCTCTTTGAAGCAAATGTCTAATACTTATTCCTGTATTACCAAACAAACAAAGTCTTAAATCTCCTTTTGATGTAATTCTTAAACGGTTACATGACTTACAAAAATCTTTAGAATACGGAGCTATAATTCCAAATTTACCTTTGTAATCTGGATTTATATAATTTAGCGCTGGACCAGCATCTAAGCCCTGGGTTTGGTAAATCCAATTTTTATTATTTAAATAGCTTTTAAAAATTTTGGATGAGACATGATACTTGTTAAAATAATCTAAATTATCTCCTGTCTGCATGAGTTCAATATATCTAAAATTTACTTTATTTGTTTTGATGAAATCAGACCATGCATCAAAGTCTTTGGTTGATGAATTTACTCCATTTAAAAGGACAGCATTAATTTTAATATTATCAAAATTTAAATTTTGTAAATTTTGAATACCTTTTAATATTTCTGGTAACCTATCGTGCTTAGTGATATTTTTGAATGTTTCTCGATCAAGACTATCAATACTTATATTTATCCCATCTAAACCACTGTCTACTAATAATTTAGCTTTTTGATCTAAATGATATCCATTAGTAGTAATAACAACTTTTTTTATACTAGTTTCATTTTTTAATATTTTTACAATTTCAAAAAAATCTTTTCTAACTGTTGGTTCACCACCAGTTAATCTGATTTTCTGAACTCCCAGTTCAGAAAAGCCTTTAGATAAGCGTCGTATTTCATCTATGTGTAGAAATTTTCTATTGTCACTTTTATCAGCCATGTATCCATTAGGTAGACAGTAACCACATTTAAAATTACATACCTCAGTGATAGACATTCTTATGTAGGGAAATTTTCTTCCAAAGCTATCCTCTAAACGCTGCATAAATAAACCTATACTAGAATTTTTAATTCTTTAAATTTAAATAATAAAAAAAATTAATTTCAACTTCAGATTGATAAAAATTAATATTTAAATATTATTAAAAATTTGATAATGATTATCATTAGCGAAAAAGAAAGCAATATAAAAAACATTGGAGATTAAAATGAAAAAAAATATTAGAAAAACAAATTTATCAAGAAGAAATTTTTTATCAGGTACAGCAACTCTTGCTGGTATAGCTGCGACTGCTTCAGTTGTCCCAATATCTATTGCTAATGCTAATCACTCAGAGGGGAAAAAAGGTTTACCAGATTTTATAAACTGGAAAGATCGGGATGCTTTAATTGTACACTCAGATAAAGGAATTGAAACTCATAGAAGTGCTATTGGTGAAAGTTTAGTTACCCCAAATAGAAATATTTATATCAGGAATAATATGCCAACTATGACTGATACACAAATTGGTGATAGAAAAAAATGGAAAGTCTCTATTGAAGGAGTTAAAAATCCTCAAACTTTTACATTAGCCCAACTTCAAAAGTTAGGTCATGAAACAATGGCTACAATTTTACAGTGTTCAGGAAATGGAAGAGGGTTTTTTGAACATAAACCAAGAGGTTCGCAATGGAAAACAGGTGCAGCAGCATGTGTTCTTTGGACAGGAGTGCCTGTAAAAACAGTTGTTGATGCCTGTGGTGGTATCAGTGGAGGAGCTGTTTATATGACCTCTGAAGGAATTGATCATGAGCCAACAGGACTAGATCCAAAAAAAGCAATGATAGCAAGATCAGTGCCAAAAAAAGTTTATAAAGATGCAATGCTTGCATGGGAAATGAATGGAGTTGCATTACCTAATGCACATGGCGGACCATTAAGGATGGTAACACCAGGATACTTTGGCATTAATAATGTTAAACATTTAGGAAAAGTAGCTTTTACTTCAAAAGAATCATCTGTCAAATATATGGCTAAAAGCTATAGAATTTCTCCAATTGGAAAGAAAGGTTCACAATATCCGTCTTGTTGGGAGATGCCTGTAAAATCTTGGATAACAAGACCAACTGATGAAACTGGAACAGTTAAAGCAGGGAAAGTTCAAATAGTCGGAGTAGCTATGGGAGGCACTAAAAAAGTAAGAAGTGTAAAAGTGTCTGTCGATGGTGGTAGCAGCTGGAAAAAAGCAAAATTTATAGGTCCAAACCTGGGTAAATATGCTTGGAGACAGTTTGTATTAGAAACAACTTTAAGTGCTGGCTCTTATAATATTGCTAGTTTAGCTTCTAATGGTTCTGACAAACAGCCAGAATTAAGAATGGAAAATAGAAGAGGCTATGCCCACAACGGTTGGAAAGACCACAGCGTAAATATTACTGTAGTATAGAAGCTTCAATAAGCTTAAAGTAAATTGATGAAAATTAAAAAATTTTTATTAGTTTTTATATTATTATTTACTTTTAATAGCCAAACATCCTTTGCTGATGAAGCGAAAATGATAAAAGGTTTGGAGATTTTTAATGAAGTTGCAGGATGTGCCGCATGTCATGTTTTAAAAGCTGCTGGTTCAGAAGGAAATATTGGTCCAAACTTAGATACAGTTGAGGGTTTAAATTATGATTCTGTTATGGATATTGTAACTCATGGTCTAGGAGTAATGCCCGCTTTTGGTGAAGATGAAATTCTGACTAAAGAGGAGATAGATATTGTCTCTTTTTATGTTGCTAACTCTGTGGGTAAATGAAAGATATTTAATTGATACAGTGATATTCAATCCCAAAAGTCAAATAAAAATTAGAAACCAATATGTAGATAAACCAGCAACTATCGTTGCTAAAATATTATTGCTTAACATGCCCACAATTACTGCAATTATAGATGCTAAAATTTTAGGGTTATCTTCAAAAAGAAATGATCCTGAACTATCTAAAAAAATTGCTGGAAATATAATTGCTGGAAAAATTGCTGAGGGCACATAAGACAAAACCTCTCTTATTCTATTATTAAACATTTCTTTTTTTAGTAGAGCAATCATTGAAAATCTTGTTAAAAAAGTAACTACACCACATAAAATTATTAATAATAAACTATTCATAATTCTTTTTTTTAATAAAACTTGTTAATATAAAAGCTACACATAATCCAAAAATAGCTGCAACGATAACATATGCTTTAAATGGAATTATTTGATAACCTAATGTCGCAATTGAACCTGAAACAAAAATAGTAATTACATTAATCAATTTTCTAAAATCATTTACTAACAGTGCTAAAAATGTAAGTGGAATAGCGAAAGTTAATCCTAATTTTTCTGGAATTATAGAGCCAAGAAAAATTCCTATAATTGTTGTTATTTGCCAAATCATCCAACAATTTAAACCTCCGCCTATTAAATGAAAATGCTTATCTTTATCTTTTTTATTCTTTTTAAAATAGTCATTTGAGACTGCAAATGCTTGATCAACTAAAAAATATGAAACAATTATTTTCCATGTTAATTTTAAATCAGAGAGATGTTCGGACAAAACAGTTCCATATAATAAATGTCTTGAATTTACTGCACCTACTGAGCTTAAAATTATTAAAGAAGATGCACCTGCAGAAAATAATTGAAGAAAAATAATTTGAGATGCACCACCAAAAATAATAACTGACATTGCAATTGTAGTTAATGGTGTTAGTCCTAAATCAATTGCTAACACTCCAAAAATAATTCCAAATGGAACTACTGGAATCATTAAGGGAATAGTATCTTTAATTCCTCTTAAAAAATTTTTAGATTTTTTGCTCATTTTTATAGGCTTTTATTTAAAGCAAACAATGTGGTCAATATATATGGGCCTTTTGACTCCAAATTTTTCATCTACTTCGTGTTGATGAATGTGATGAGAGTGAACAAAAACTGGTATTAGTTTATTGCTTGGAGTTCTCAGGGTATAAATAAAATTTGTACCTCTAAATTTTTTATCTATAACTTGAAATTTTAAATTACTTTTATCATCATGGTGTAAGTCTTCTGGTTGAACTAAAAGCTTTACTTTTGATCCTATTGGAAAGGGTTTAACAAAATTACCTGTAATTGTTCCAAGATCTTTATTTTCTAAGCTTTTAGGGCTTGTTACTTCTGCAGGAATAAGTGTCCCTCTATTTAAAAAATTAACTACCTCAATGGAGTTTGGTAAATGATAAACATTATACGGATCATCAAATTGTTTTAGCTCTTGATTTAAAATTATTCCACATTTAGATCCAAAGTAAAAAGCTTCATAAGTGTCATGAGTAACAATTATTGTGGTAATTTTTGAACTCTTTAATATTTTCTTTAATTTTTCTTGTATTTCTTCCTTAAAACTTTGATCCACATTGGATAATGGTTCATCTAACAATAATAAGTCAGGCTGAGTTACTAAAGATCTTGCAAGGGAAGCCCTTTGTGCTTCGCCAGCACTAATTTCATGTGGATATTTATTTAATATTAAAGAAATATCTAATAACTCTATAACTTCTTGATAGCTGACTTGATGATCTTTTTTACCTTTATTTCTTTCTGCACCTAATAATATATTTTTTTCTACAGTGTAATGTGGAAATAAACTATTTTCTTGAAACGAAAGAGATATATTTCTATCTTCTGGCTCAAGATTATTTTTTTCTGAAGACAATATACTTCCTTTAAGTTCTATTGATCCTTTTTTAATTTTTTCTAAACCTGCAATTGTTCTTAAAATAGTAGTTTTTCCAATACCTGATGGACCTAAAAGGCAAATTACATCACCTTCATTTTCAATAGCAAAAGATACATTGGCTACCTTAGTTTTGCCTCCAACTTTAAAATCAACATTTTTAACTTCAAAAAAATTATTTCTCATTGTTCTCTCTTAAAATATATTTTGAACTAACTATAATGAATAAAGAAGCAATTAATATTAAAAATAATGAAGGCACTGCAGCAGCCTCCAACAGGTCCTCAGAAGCAGAAATATATGCTGTAGTTGCAAAAGTCTCAAAATTAAAAGGCCTTAAAATTAAAGTAATGGGTAATTCTCTTATTATCTCTAGTGATACCAAAATAATTATAAATATTAGAGAATTTCTCAAAAATGGAATGTGAATATTCATAAATGTTTTTCTTTTTGAGTAACCTAACAAATAAGCACTCTCATCAACCGAAATATTAATTTTTTCATATCCTGACTTTATCCCGTTAAAGGCTAAAGAATAAAATCTTATAAAATAAACTAATACTAAACCGAGAATCGAGCCAATAAAAACTTTTTTGATTGAAGTAAATCCTAAATATTTAATTATATTATTATCAAACCAAGCAATGAAAGTAATAAATGCTATAGCTAATATAACCCCTGGAATAGCATAACCTGAAATTGATAAGGTTGATAAAGTATTTAAAGTTTTATTTTTAGAAACTCTATTTCCATAATTTGAAATTAAAGAAAAAAATATTAAAACTAAACTAGATAATAACACTAGGTAAAGAGTGTTTAGTATAAGATCTATAATTTGCAAATCAAATAAATTTTCTGGAAATTTTATTGTCCAATACAACATCTGACTTAATGGGAATAAAAAACTCAAAAAGAATATAGATAAACAAAAAGTAAATGCTAAAAAAGATCTACTACCGTAAAGTTTAATTTTTTCTTTTTGCTTAAATCCACCTCTAACATTGAAATGATACTTTGCTTTTTTTCTGGATAAATTCTCTATGATAAATAATGAAAATATGAACAAAAGCAAAAAGGATGATATTCTATTTGCAAAAGCTAAATCATCAAATGTTATCCATGAATTATAGATACCAGTTGTTAGTGTATTTATTGAAAAAAAATCTACCGCTCCAAATTCTGCTAAGGTTTCCATTGCCACAAGAGATAAACCTGCAACAATTGCTGGTCGTGCTGCTGGTAATACAATCTTGTAAAAAGATTTAAATTTTGAAAAACCAAGATTTTTACCTAGATCAATTAAGTTTTGAGATTGGTATAAAAAGGATGCTCTAGCTAATATATATACATATGCATACAAAGAGAAGCTAATTGATAATATTGCTCCAAACATACCGTCAAACTTTGGAATATTATTATTATAATTTGCATCCCCAAATAAGTTTTTAAGAATTGTATAAGCTGTACCGTAATTTTCAAAAAAAGCTGTTAAAGAATATGCGTATATATAAGGTGGAACCGCAAAAGACAGTATAAGCGCCCATTTAAAAAAGTTGCTTAAAGGAAATTCAAAAAATGATACTAAGTATGCAGTGCAAGTACCTATTAAAAATGTTAATGCTAATACACTAATTAATAAAACTAATGAATTATAAATATATTCCTTTAGAAAAGTATTTTTTAAGATCTGGTAATAATTTGATGTATCCTCAAAGAAACTAGTAAATACAGTTAAAATTGGTATAGAAACGAATACTGATATTAACAAAGATGAAATAAACCAAATGTTAAAATTTTTTGACATATTTGGTTATATAATAATATAACTTAATGAACAGATTTAAAGTTGATCTAAAAGTTCAGGTAGTTTCTTCTTACTTTTAGCTACAACTTTTACTTTTGCTATAACATCTTTATTTGATATATCTCCGCCCACCACTACCAAAGCTATCATGCCCATTCCTTTGTGAGGTGTGCACTGGTAAAAGTATATACCAGGAATTTCAAATTTATAAGAATACTCTTTACTCATTTTGCTTTTCTTTGGGACTTCCCAGCCCTCAGGCCCTGCTAAAAAATGTATGTTATGTCCTTTTGTTGTAGGTACCCAAGTAATTGTATCACCAACTTTTATTCTTGAGATATCTTCAGAATACACCATTATTTGTCCATCTGATCTTTTGTTTAACATTTCAACTGTGATATCTGCAGCAAATGCATTTAATGTGAAAAAGGAGACTAAAAAATATAAAATGTATTTCATTTTCAATTATTTATGAATTTAATATGTGTCCACCCCAAATCCCCATTTGAGATGGACACTGAGAAAGAAAAATTAAAAATTGAAAACCTTAAGGAGATGCGGAACTTCCTTAGATTCAATTTCTTCAAGTTTTCTTTTATTTAGCCTTTCATCGATCTTTTTACACTCTAAACTACATGGGGAACATGCGATAGAAGATTTATTTAAATCAATATCAGACGTAAATTTTTTTTCTTCTTTCATTATTTGCTTACTTCCAACCTGCAGCTAACATTACTTCTAATGCAGCAGCTTGATTTTTTCCATAAGAAGCTAGTTTAGTTTTCATATCTTGTTGAAAATCTAATCCTAAGTTATTTACCACTAATGGACTTGGTGAAACACCATCAATCATTGGAAACTCAAAAGTATTATTTGTAAAGTGCTCTTGAGATTGTGGAGTTAATAAAAACTCTACAAGTTTAACGGCATTAGCTTTATTAGGTGCTCCTTTTACTAAAGCTGCACAACTAACATTCATGTGCGTTCCTCTACCATTTTGATTAGGAAAGAAAGCTTTTACTTTTTTAGCTGCCTCTTGTTGCTCTGCACCTTTTTTACCAGATAACATCAAAGCTAAATAGTAAGTGTTAGCTACTGCAATATCAGCTTCTCCCGCTGCTACTGCCATGATCTGAGCTCTATCGTTTCCTTTTGAGTCTCTAGCCATATTCGCAACAACTCCTTTTGCCCATTCAGCTGTAGCTTTTTTTCCATTATTTTCAATCAATGAAGCTACAAGAGATTTGTTATAAATGTTACTAGATTTTCTAATTACTAATCTTCCTTTCCATTTAGGATCGGCTAGACCTTCATAACTCATTCCAGATAATTCAGCACCAGTAACTCTTTCAGGTGAATAATAAATTATTCTAGCTCTTTTAGCTATTCCAACCCATTTATTTGTTCTGAAGCTTTTTGGAACAGCAGCTTTTATAGCTGCAGATGTTAAACCACCTTGAAGATGACCTTTTGCATCCATAGCACCACATCTTCCAGCATCAGCAGTGATGTAAAGATCTGCAGATGAATCAGCGCCTTCTTCGATTATTCTTTTTTCTAAAGCACCTGATTTTCCATTTATCAGATTAACTTTAATTCCAGTCATACTTGTAAACTTGGAATAAAGCTCAGCATCTGCTTTATAGTGTCTTGCATTGAATATATTTACTTCATTTGCAACAGCAATTGCTGATACGAATAAAGATGTAATTAATGCAAATATTGATATTTTTTTCATTAAATTTCCTTTATTATTGTTTAATTGAAAATGATAACTATTCGCAATGATAATGATTATCAATCGCAAGTATGTCGCACCATCGATTTAAAATTGTTTTGAGATTATTTAGGCTTTCCAGTCGCCTATTTTACTGAATAAGAAGTTTCTAAAAGCTTGGACTCTAGCAGTATTTTTAAGTGATTGAGGGTATACGAAATGAGCCTCTGTTATAGGTCCCTCTACTTTTGGAAGTACTTTTATAATATTATTTGAATTGGAGACTAAATATTCTGGTAGTGCAGCTAAACCTACGCCAGATTCTACACCGTATAGTAAACCGCTAACACTATTAACCTTCATTATGGATTTTCTTTTTTTTCCGTCATTCATCCCCATTTTTAATGCCCAATCAGGATTGTAGACTGGTGAAGGTGCTCCTTTGCCAAAAGATATAAATTTATGTTTATTTAAGTCGTTAACTGTTTTTGGCATACCATTTTTCTCTAAATATCTATTTGAACCATATATAAAGTACTTAATGTCTATAAGTTTCTTTTGAATGTAGTTTAATTGTTTTGGTCTTCTCATGAAAATGCCTATATCTGCTTGTCTAGTGCTTAAATCTAGCTCTTTATCATCAAAAACAAGTTCAATTTCTATTCCTGGATTAAGCCTCATAAATTCTTCAATTCTTGGTGTTAACCAGTGGGTACCAAAACTTCTAACAGTTGTAATAGTTAATTTTCCAGTAGGTTTATTTTTTTGATCTCCTAATGAAGTTTCTACTTCTTTAAGTTTGCCTATAACTTCATGAGCTGTCTTAAATACATATTCACCATTTTCAGTTAAAGTTAATCCTCTTGCATGTCTCTCAAATAATTGAACTTTAAGTTCTTGCTCCAATGATTGAATTTGTCTGCTAATAGCTGATTGACTAAGATTTAAGTTTATTGTTGCATTAGTAAAACTTCCTGCTTCCGCAACAGCATGAAATATTTTTAATTTGTCCCAATCCATTATTTTTTCAAATTTATAATATATCTTCCAGATGTTTCTCCTTTCAACATCTTTGGATAAATATTAATTACCTCATCTAAATTTATTTCTTTGATTGATTTCTCCAAAATTTCAAAATCAATTAATTTTTCAGCTTCATTCCACAAAAATTGTCTTCTTTTAATTGATGCTGTTACTGAATTTATACCCCAAAGCTTTACACCTCTGATTATAAATGGCATCACAGTTGTATTTAATTTAATATCTGCAGTGTTTCCACATGCTGCTACAATACCCCCATCTTTTGTTTGGGATAAAATATTTTCTAAAACTTTACCACCAACAGTGTCGACTGCACCATCCCATAATCCTTTATCTAAAGGTCTTGCGTCTTTTGTTAATTCTTTAGTATTTATAACGCTTTTAGCTCCAATTGATTTTAAATAATCTGCATTACTGTCCTTGCCTGTTACGGCAGTAACATCACAACCAAGTTTGTTTAGTACCATGACTGATATGCTGCCTACTCCACCAGAAGCACCACTTACAATAACGTTTTGAACTTTTTGGCCAAGTAATAATTCTTCTCTTGTAGTTTTTGTTGTAAGTGAACATTGTAAGGCAGTAAATCCAGCTGTACCCATTATCATTGATTGTTTTAGAGATAGGCCTTTTGGTTTTTTAACTAAAAAATCTCCATTAACTTTTGCGTATTGAGAATAACCACCAAAATAAATTTCACCAACTCTCCAACCAGTTAAAATAATTTCATCACCAGGTTTAAAATTATCATGATTACTCTCTTCTACAACACCACTAAAATCGATTCCAGGAATGTGTGGAAACTCTTTTACAAGTCTTGCTCCATTTTTTAAAATCAAAGCGTCCTTATAATTTAAACCAGAATATTCTACTTTTACAGTTACATCACCATGTTTTAAAAAGTTTTTTTCTATTGATTTAATCTCCCTCGTAAAACTTTCGCCATCTTGGTTAAGTATGAGAGCTTTAAATTGATCTGACACTTTATTCTTTTGCTATGCTGATAAATCTTAAATATCTATTTTGAAAACTTAGATCATCTTTAAATTGACCTAAGTAATAATTTGTAACTGTAGAGGCTTGCTCCTTTTTAATTCCTCTCATAGTCATACATTGATGGGTTGAGTCAATTGTTACGGCTACACCTTTAGCATCTAAAGACTCCATTAAGGTATTTGCAATTTGCATAGTTAATCTTTCTTGTGTTTGTAGTCTCTTAGAAAATACTTCAACTACTCTAGCTAATTTACTTAAACCAACAACTCTTTCTTTTGGTATATATGCAACATGAGCTTTTCCAATAATTGGTGCCATATGGTGCTCACAATGACTTTGAACAGAGATGTTTTTTTGAATTACCATATCGTCATAGCCCTCAACATCTCCAAAAGTTTTATTTAAAATTTGGCTAGGATTCTCTGTATATCCCTTAAAATATTCTTTGAAAGCTTTTACAACTCTCTTGGGAGTTTCCAATAAACCCTCTCTATTCGGATCTTCCCCCATCCAGGATAAAATTGTTTTAAAAGCCTCCTCTGCCTCTTTATCAGAGACTTTTTTTATCTCATTTTGTTCATTTGTTTCTTTAACTAATTTCATCGCGAGTTTTATACCTATAAATTGGTAATTTTAAAATATTTAAAATATACCTATATGTGCTACATAATCACTTATTATGTTCAAAAAAAGAGAGAATATCTACGAAATTGAAGAAGGAAAATTTTTATCACCTAAATTTGATAACGATGGTTTAATCCCAGTTATTACAACGTGTTCTAAAAAAAAGGATATTCTAATGCATGGCTATATGAATGTTGAGGCTTTAAAAAAAACTATTGAAACAAAAGAAGCTCATTATTTTAGTAGATCAAGAAATACGATTTGGCATAAAGGTAAAACGAGTGGATTTACCCAAAAAGTAGTAGAAATAAGAATTGACGACGACCAAGATTCAATTTGGATGACTGTAGATATTGGTGAAGGTGCTAGTTGCCACGTTGGATATAGATCTTGTTTTTATAGATCAATTCCATTAGGGCTGATTGAAAATGGAAGAAAAATTGAAATGAGTTTTTTAGAAAAAGAAAAGAAATTTGATCCTGAGAAAGTATACAAAGGACAACCGAATCCAACAAAAATATAAATTGTTAAGAGATTTAATACTTGATCTTTCAAACTTAACTATATGGAAATAAGAAAATACTTTAGGATAAAATATTATAGAGAAATTTTAAATCTAAAGTATCAATTTTTTAGAAAACAATCATTATTAAATATTAAAAATAAAATATTAATTTCAGAAAAAAAAACTAAACTAAGCAAAAATAAAATTAATCAAATTTATAATCTACTAAATAAACAAGATAAAGTTGATAAAGATAGTATGTGGTTTGATATTTTAAACAATTATCATAAAAATTTTTTATATTTTGCTAAACAGAGTAAAAAAAATTTAGAATATGCTCTTGATAATCCACATGATTATAATATTTTTTATGGGTTTGATGATAATTGTAAAGCAATACATGACAAATCAAGTTTCAACTTTAAATTTAGATATTCACAGCCCATAATTGATAAATTATTATCATTATGTGAATTTTTAGGAATCTTAAGATTAGACTATCCAGAAAATTTAAAAAAAAGATACGTAAATTTAGATATTGAAAAACTAATAACTAAAATTGAAAAAAAAATTAATCTAAAATTAAAATTTAATAATCCATTCCCTGGTGAGAAAGGAATTAAGACAAGCAAAGGTATTTTGCAAATAAGAGAAGTTCAGGCTATTTATCAAGCTTTCAAAATTCGCAAAATACTTGGCCAAAATAAATACAAAAATAAAAATGTTTTAGAATTTGGTGGAGGTATGGGTAGAACTGCATATTACTGTCATAAATTTGGTATAAAAAATTATACTCTAGTTGATTTATTAATACCTAGAATTTGTCAAGTAAACTATTTATCTAGATCAATTGAAGAAAAAAAAATTGTTTTAAATCCTAAGAAAGTTGATTTTAATAAAAATAATATAAAAATAATTTCTCCTAATTTTTTATTCTCTAAAAATTTTAAATTTGATTTAGTTTTTAATTCGGACTCTTTTACGGAAATTGATCTTATTAATCAAAAAAAGTATGAAAAATATATATTAAAAAATTCAAAAATATTTTTTTCAATTAATCATGAAAATAATAATCATAATGTACGAGATTTTTTTAAAAACTTAAATTCTAATAATTATTCTAGAAATCTTTATTGGTTGAGAAGAGGTTATATTGAAGAACAATTCAAATTTTTGGATTAATGAATAGACAAAAAATAAGGTTATTAAAATGCTTCAAAATAAAAAAAAACAGTTAAATGTTATAGGTCAAGATCTTGAAGAATGTTCACTTGATCCTTTAACAGGCTGGTATCGTGATGGGTGCTGCAATACTGATGATAATGATCACGGTATTCATACTGTATGTGCAAAAGTAACAGATGAGTTTTTAGAATGGTGTAAAGAAGCAGGTAATGATTTAATTACACCTCATCCTGAATTTGGTTTTCCTGGTCTCAAGAGTGGAGATAATTGGTGTGTATGTGCAAGTTGGTATGCAAAAGCTGTAGAAGCGGACAAAGGTTGTCCTATCTATCTTAAAAGTACACATCAAAATACATTAAAAATTTTACCAATTGAAACTTTAAAAAAATTTGCAATAGATCTTTCATAATCATTTGAATGAATAATGATATTTTATCAGTGGTTTATTTAATATTAATACTTATTCTTATTTTACCAGGATTTATTTATGCCAACAAAAATAAAAAGATATTTTTAAAAAACCTTTTTATTTGGGTTTTAATTATTGCAATAATAGTAATAATGTTAATATTTTTATTTAATTAACTACATATTTCCATATTTAGGACCACCACCACCTTCCGGTGTTATCCATGTAATATTTTGGGAAGGCTCTTTGATATCACAAGTTTTACAGTGAATACAATTTTGAGAATTTATTACAAATTTATTTATATCATTTTCTTTTTGAACTTCATAAACTCCTGCAGGACAATATCTTTGCGCAGGCTCATCAAATTTTTTTAAAGTATAATTAATTGGGAGATTGGGATCTTTAAGTTTTAAATGAACAGGTTGATTGTCTACATGATTAGTTCCAGTAAGATATACAGAACTCGTTTTATCAAATGTTATAATATTATCATATTTTGGATAATCTATTTTAGGTGATTGATCTGCTGGCTTTAATGTCTCATGATCAGCATGTTTATGTTTTAAGGTAAAGGGAAGTTTACCTCTAAATAGTATTTGATCAATGCCTGTAAAAATTATTCCTAAAATTAAACCCCAACTAAAACTAGGTTTTACATTTCGAGCTTCATATAACTCTTTATGCAACCAACTATTTTTAAATTTATCTTCATAAACAGATAAATCTTTGTTTTCTTTAAAATGTTCATTTACAGTTTCGGCTGCAATCATTCCACTTTTCATTGCAGTATGAGAGCCTTTAATTTTTGGCATATTTAAAGTTCCAGCATCACAACCTACTAGCAATGCTCCTGGCATAAACATTCTTGGCAAACTCTGTAATCCACCTTCAATTAAAGCTCTGGCTCCGTAAGAGATTCTTTTTCCACCCTCTATAATTTTTTTTATTGCTGGATGTGTTTTAAATCTTTGAAATTCATCATAAGGCGATAAATGAGGGTTTTTGTAATCCAAACCAATTACATATCCTAAAAAAACTTGTTTATTTTCTGCATGATACATAAAACTTCCACCATAAGTATTGTTATCTAGTGGCCATCCAGCTGTATGCATAACTAAACCTTCTTCATGATTTTTATCTTCTATTTCCCAGATTTCTTTAAATCCAATTCCATATTGTTGAGGATCTTTACCTTTATTCAATTCAAATTTTTCAATGAGTTGTTTTCCTAAATGACCTCTGCAACCTTCAGCAAAAACAGTTACTTTCCCCAAAAGCTCAATACCAGGTTCGAAACTATCTTTTTTATTTCCCTCTTTATCTATTCCCATATCTTGAGTGGCTACACCTTTAACAGATCCATCCTCATTATATAAAATTTCACTTGCTGGGAATCCTGGAAATATTTCCACACCCAAGGCTTCAGCTTGTTCAGCAAGCCATCTACATAAATTTGCTAGACTAATAATATAATTTTTATGATTTTGTTGAACAGTTGGAAGTAGCCAAGTCGGCCAACTTAATGATTTAGTTTTACCTAAAAATAAAAATTTTTCTTTAGTTACTTTTGTTTTAATTGGAGAGTTTAATTCTCTCCAATTAGGTAACAATTCATCAAGAGCACGTGTTTCAAATACATTTCCGCTTAAAATATGGGCTCCAATTTCTGAAGCTTTTTCTAATAAACAAACATTTAAATTTGGATCTAATTGTTTCAACTTTATTGCAGTTGATAATCCTGATGGACCTCCACCAATGATTACAACATCATATTCCATTGATTCTCTAGACATTTACTAGTTTTTAACTGTAAGGATTATTTTTGTATAGTGTTTAATTTGTTCAGTTCCTCCATGAACTGAGGAATTGCCTCAAATAAATCTGCTTCAAGACCGTAATCTGCTACACTAAAAATTGGCGCTTCACCGTCTTTATTTATTGCAACAATGACTTTACTTTCTTTCATTCCAGCTAAGTGCTGAATTGCCCCAGAAATTCCAATAGCAATGTACAAATCTGGAACAACTACTTTTCCTGTTTGACCAACTTGGTGATCATTACTTACATAACCAGCATCTACAGCTGCTCTCGATGCTCCAATAGCTGCACCTAACTTGTCAGCAATTTCTGTTATTAATTTAAAATTATCTCCGCTTTGCATTCCTCTTCCACCTGATACAACAATTCTAGCTGTGCCAAGTTCAGGTCGGTCAGACTTTATTTCTTCTCGTTTGATAAATTTTGTGTTTGAAAACTCTTCACCAGCTTCTACCTTTTCAATTGCAGCTGATCCTCCAGAACTTTCACATGGTTCAAAAGAAGTTGGTCTGATTGTTACACATTTTTTTGTATCATTGCTTTTAATTGTTGCAAAAGCGTTTCCAGCATAAATTGGTCTTAAAAAAGTATCTGGTGATATTACTTTAATAATATCGCTTACCTGAGAGGTATCGAGATGAGCAGCAACTCTTGGCATTAAATTTTTTCCAAATGTATTTGCTGAACAAACAATATGAGAATAATTCTCTGCAAGTTTAACAATTACTGGAGAAAAATTTTCTGCTGTGAAGTTTTCATAATGAGCTGCCTCTACGCTTAATACTTTTTTAACTACTGGAATTTCAGATAATTGTTTTACAGCTTCTGCACTATTATGACCAATAATCAAAGCATGAACTTCCGTATCAATTTGAGATGCTGCTGTAATTGCGTTAAGAGTGAATGGTCTTAATTCTTTATTATTATGTTCAGCTATAAGTAAAACTGCCATTATATTACCTTTGCTTCATTTTTTAATTTTTGAACTAATTCAGCTACATTTGCTACTTTTATGCCTGCTTTTCTTTTTGGAGGCTCCTCTACTTTTAATTGTTCTAATCTTGGCGCCACATCTACTCCTAAATCAGAAGCTGCAATTTCTTCAATAGGTTTTTTCTTAGCCTTCATAATATTTGGTAATGATGCATATCTGGGTTCATTTAATCTCAGATCACAAGTTACAATAGCTGGAACATTTATCTCAATTGTTTCAAGGCCTTCATCTATTTCTCTGGTAACTTCTAATTTATTATCTTTTACTTCAATCTTTGATGCAAATGTTGCTTGTGGCCAATTTAATAAAGCACTCAGCATTTGACCTGTTTGATTACAATCATCATCAATTGCTTGTTTACCCATAAATACTAAATCTGGTTTTTCTTTATCAACTACTTTTTGTAAAATTTTTGAAACAGCTAAGGGTTCAAGTATTCCATCAACTTTAACATGAATACCTCTGTCGGCGCCAACTGCTAAAGCTTTTCTAACTGTTTCTTGAGCTTTTTCTTCTCCTACAGTTATGGCAACTATTTCTGTTGCTTTACCTGCTTCTTTAATTTTTACAGCTTCTTCTATCGCATTATCATCAGGAGGATTTGTTGACATCTTAACATTATCAGTAGCTATACCACTCCCATCTTCTTTAACTCTAATTTGAACGTTGTAGTCAATTACTCTTTTTACAGCTACTAAAATTTTCATTAAGCTCTCAATAAATTATTTTTTGAGTCATATGGACTCTCATCTAGAACTGTAGCGTCGTACATTTCACCCAATATATCAACTTGTAATTTGTCGCCTACATTTGAACAATCAGGTTTGACCATGGCTAGTGCTATTGATTTATCCAATCTAAACCCAAATTCTCCTCCAGTTGCTCTTCCAACTACCTTTCCATCCTTAAAAATTGGATTATTTCCTAAAACATCAGCGTCTTTTGTATTGTGTACCTCTAAAGTAACCAATTTATTATCAAAACCTTTTTCTCTCCATTTATTTAGTGCATCTAAACCTATAAAATTTCCTTTATTTGGGTGAACAAATCTATCTAGACCAGACTCATAAGGTGAGTACTCTATTGATAATTCTGTACCTACTAATTTATATGATTTTTCAACTCTTAAACTATTCATAGCCCTAATTCCAAAAGGTTTTATTCCTAAATCTTTACCAGCTTCCATTAGTTTATCAAAAATATGGTTTTGATATTCAATTGGATGATGTAATTCCCAACCAAGCTCACCAACAAAGTTTACTCTCATTGCATTTACTGGAGCGTATCCAACATTTACATTTTTAGCAGTTAGCCATTTAAAGTTTTCATTCGAAAAGTCATCTGATGAAACTTTTTGCATTAATTGTCTAGCTTTTGGACCCGCTACAACCAAAACTCCTGTGCTATTTGTTAGATCTTCAAATATTACTGATCCATCATCTGGCATCCATTTTTGTATCCAATCATGATCTAATCTTAAATTCGCTCCAGCGGAAACTAAATAATAACTATTCTCTGATTCTTTCATTATTGTAAATTCTGAATGCACCCCGCCTTTGGTATTTAAAGCATGACATAGATTTATCCTTCCAATTTTTTTTGGAAGCTTATTAGCAACTAAATAATCTAAAAATTCCTCTGCTTTAGGTCCTTTAATTCTACATTTTGCAAACGCGGTCATATCTAAAAGACCAACGTTTTCTTTTACATTTTGACATTCTTTTTTAATCGCATCGAACCATTTTGATCTTCTAAATGACCAATCATCTTTTTGTCCCATTCCATCTGTTGCAAAGAAATTAGGTCTTTCCCATCCAAATTTCTGACCAAAAACTGCACCTAAATTTTTCATTCTTTCATAACAAGGAGCTGTTCTTAATGGTCGTGCTGCTGGTCTTTCTTCATCTGGATAATGAACTATAAAGACATGACTATATGCTTCCTCATTTTTTGCTTTTAAATAAGATTTAGTTGCATAGTTTCCATAACGTCTTGGTTCAACTCCTAACATGTCAATCGTGGGCTCACCATCAACGATCCACTCGGCTAATTGCCAGCCTGCACCACCCGCAGCTGTTATTCCAAAACTATGTCCTTCATTTATCCAAAAATTTTTAAGACCCCAAGCAGGTCCGACAATTGGGTTACCATCAGGTGTATAACAGATTGCTCCGTTATAAACTTTTTTTACACCAACCTCTCCAAATGCAGGAACTCTATGAATTGCTCCCTCTATGTGTGGAGCTAATCTGTCTAAGTCTTCTTGAAATAATTCATATTCAGAATTTTTAGATGGTCCTTCTACGTAACAAGCTGGTGCACCATCTTCATAAGGACCTAAAATTAATCCACCTGCTTCCTCTCTCATGTACCATCTGCTATCACTGTCTCTCAAGACACCCATTTCTGGTAATCCATCTTTTTTTCTTTTTTGAATTTCAGGGTGTGGTTCTGTAACAATGTATTGATGTTCAACAGGTATTACTGGAATATCCAATCCTACCATTTCACCTGTCTGTCGTGCAAAATTTCCTGAACATGAAATGACATGTTCACACTCTATTGATCCTTTATCTGTTTCTACAACCCATCCATCTTTTGTTTGTTTCATAGATAGAACTGTTGTGTTTCTATAGATTTCAGCTCCTCTGTTTCTTGCACCTGTTGCTAAGGCTTGTGTTAAATCTGCTGGTTGAATATATCCATCTTCTGGATGTTGTATTGCACCAACTAAATCATCTGTATGACATAATGGCCAAATTTCTTTAACTTGTTGTGGTGTTAAAAATTTTACATCTACTCCAATAGTTCGGGCAACACCTGCGTACTGATGGTATTCATCCATTCTATCTTTTGTACTTGCTAGACGAATATTTGAAACAACACTAAAACCAACATTTTTTCCAGTTTCCTCCTCCAATGTTTTGTAAAGATTGACTGCATACTTATGAAGTTGTCCTACTGAATAACTCATATTAAATAAAGGTAATAAACCAGCAGCATGCCAAGTAGATCCTGAGGTTAATTCTTTTCTTTCAACTAACACAACATCGGACCATCCTTTTTTTGCTAAATGATAAAGAGCACTAACTCCTACCACTCCTCCACCAACTACTACAACTTTAGTTTTTGTTTTCATTCAGCGATTTCTACTAAATTTTTAATTGTAACGAAACAAAAATGTATCTGTGGATAATTAAATTGAGCTTCCAAGTGGGATCGGGCTAGATACCGTAGTAGTTAACCAGCAGTCCTTTAAGCTTCCTTCCAAGGTATATTTTTCAACTTGCCAATTGAACTTGTGGTAAATTTTGTCTTTATCAAGAATGATTACTTCAAATTGAGCCCATTTGTCACTACTTCCTAGTTCAGTTATTGTATGACTTAGGTGGTTAATCATCATCACATAGGAGTCGCTTTTTATCATCATCTTAAAGTTGCTTAATGGTCCTGTTACCATTTTATTATTTGGGTGTGCAAAATTCCAAGTTTGCTCAATACCACCATCTTTAAAATCTAAGTCATTATTTTGAAGACCTGTAAGTTGAATTTTAACAACTTCAGAAGGTAAAATATCTTTATTAGGCTTTAGTAAATCTGCATTGGAAATTGATGTAAAAATTAGTAAAATTAATATTATCTCAAATTTTGTTTGCAGTACTTTCAACATCTTTTAAAAAAAATTTTCTTTTTTTATCTCCCACAAATGGTACAGCAAAGTACCGCCTATATATAACATCCGTGATGCCGCATATATTGAATACTCCTCTTCTTAATCTTTTTGTTGGCATGTTTAAGAATTTTCATCATAGTGTCCATATACAATAAATATTTTTTTCATAAATTTATTAATTATTAAATATATATAGGTACTATTCTGAAGTTTTGTACTTACTATTATTAACAATAAATACAAAAATAATAGGCAAAGCTAAGGTTAATATTGTTACAACGATTAATAAAATTCCAAGTTCGGAATAATCTGCTGTTGTTTGTATTTCACCAGAAACTTTATCCTTAACCTCTCTTGTTACAGTAAATATTTCATTTAAATATTTTGTTCCTAATGCACTTGCAGATAAAGCAAGATTTGTAAAAGATGCGAAAACTGCAAAAAACGTTGCCTTTAAATGTGCTGGAGCATTTTTTGCTATCCAAGCTAGCAAGGGTATCATTGATACTTGACCAAGAGGAGACTCTAAAGCGGTATTGATTAATGCAATAAACTTAGCATCGACTACTCCACCTGTTAACGAAGCTGTCCAATTATGAAAACCATAATACATTCCAATACTAGGTAAAAATAAAATTGCACCGGCAATACTTAAAACAACTATTATTTTTGCGATTGAATTATTTGCCATAAATGGTCTTAACAAAACGATACCGACTAATGTTAAAATTGATGCGAGCAATGATAGAATAGAAAAAAATTGCTCATTAAATCCAAGTTCATCAATTTCGAACCATGTTAAACCTGGCCCTGGGCTTGGCATTGCTCTAAATATAAATATTATTAGAGCTGTACCTACAATAGATAATCTTAATTCTTCAGGTATCTCCTTGATAAGTTTAAACATCAAAAATAAAATAATTATGACTGAGCCTATAAATACAATTTCTTGTGCAAACGGTACTTTGAACGAACCTACTGACAATGTAAAAATAACAAAAATTAAACTTCCTCCTAAAATCCACCAATTTATTTTTGTTTTTCCCTCACCTCTTTCTTCTTTAAATTCTAAACCTTTAGATTTTAAGGTCTGTATTTTCTTGTGTCTTAAAAAATTCGCTAAAATTACACCTAAGATAGAAACCACAGGTATTACAAGAGCATAAATATAAATGGTTCCATATAAATTTATCTTATCAGCCTGGTCTAAACTTTCTACATCTCTAAACAAAATTACATTAACTAATGCAACAAGTACTGTGCCGCCAATTATAGCAAACCTTCCAAGTGTCTGCATTGTTGTATGCATTATTTTTATTTGATCTTTAGAATAATTGTTTCCTGATTCATCAATTAAAGGAACGGCTTCTACCGTCATTGCATCTGCTACAACATCTTGCACTACATATCCAACAGGGGCTAAAATCACACTAATGACGAACCAAGTCTCTATGGAAAAAATTTGAACCATATCTTCAGTATGAATAATAAGCCCATACATAATTAATAAACTAAGAACAATTAATGATGCTCCAAAATAGACCATATAATTTTTTCTTTGCCAAATAAGATCTACTAAATGTCCTAAAGGCATTTTTAATGCCCAGGGTATACCTGCCCAAAAACCTAAACCTGCAAGAAAGGCTGCTGATAAATTTAAATAATCTTTAACAAAAAATGTGCCTACGATTCCAGTTAATCCAGAAATTCCAGCAGCCATATAAACCATTAATGGTGGTAAATATGTCCACTTAAATTGGCGACCCAAATCTAAAAAAGTATTATCTAAAAATTTTATTATTTTAATCATTTAGTCACTGAGAACTGGAAATGCTTGTCTGATTTTTAAAAAGTGTTTTTGATATTCCATTTTGGTACACTTATTTTCAATATATTCCATTTTATTATCTTCAATTAATTTTTTTGAGTTTTCATCACGAATTCCAAGTTGAAGCCAAAGAACTTTTGCACCAATTTTCACAGCATCTTTTGCAATTTCATATACCTCTTTAGATGGTCTGAATACATCAACTATATCTACAGACTCGTTAATATCAGTAATTTTAGCATAAACCTTTTCACCCAAAATTTTTTCACCTTTTGCAGATGGGTTTACTGGATAAACTTTAAAACCATAATTTTGCATATACTTCATAACTATAGTTGATGTTTTTTGAGGGTCCTTACTGACACCAACCATTGCAATAGATTTAAATTTTGTGAGAATCTCTTTTATTTCACTCATTATATTTATTTGTTTTTTGTTAAAATTTTTTCTTCACAAAACTTTCTAGCCTCTAAAACAGTCATGGGTTTTTCCAATTTTTGACTACCTGCAACACAAGCATCGATGGCCCTTTTAAAGTTATGATCTCTAAAGTTTAGAACCACATAAAGTCCAACCAAAATAAAAATGATTATCAATATATTTTTGATTTTCATTTATTTTTCCATTTAGGTTTTCTTTTTTCTAAAAATGCAGAAATACCCTCTTTAGCATCCATAGCCATCATATTCAGTGTCATCATTTTACTTGTATATGCATAAGCTTTTTTTAGTGGCATCTCTAATTGTT
>CACLGJ010000011.1 GCA_902606445.1 uncultured Pelagibacteraceae bacterium | reverse complement strand
TTTTGATTTGGATTGCAGTAATAATATATTTAAAAGATCTTTATGAAACTAATTAAGTTCTTAGTAATTCTCTTTATAATGGGTATTGAATTTACTTATGCCTATGATGCTGATGATTTTGATAAATGGAAACTTAAATTTAAGACTCTAGCTCTTAAAAATAACATTTCTGAAAATACAATTAACTTAGTAATGTCAAATGTAAGATATTTACCTAAAGTAATAGAATATGATCGTTTTCAGCCTGAATTTTATGAGGATACAAAAACTTACATTAAAAAAAGAACTTCAAAACAAAAACAAATAAAAGGTGTTGGATTTTACAAAGACAATAAAAATTTGATTAATTTAGTAGAAGATGAGTTTGACATTGAAAAAGAATTATTACTTGCTCTAATGGGAATTGAAACGAATTTTGGAACTTATGTAGGTAAAATGGATATTCTTTCATCTCTAGCAACACTAAGTTATGATCAAAGAAGATCAGAATTTTTTACAAATGAGTTAATTACACTATTAAGATTAATAGAAACAAAAAAAATTAATTACCAAACTTTATATGGTTCTTGGGCAGGAGCTTTTGGTTTTTTTCAATTTATGCCAAGTACTATTACAAACTACGCGCTTGACTATAATAATGATAATAAAATAAATCTAAAAGACAATGAGGATGCTTATCCTTCAGCAGCAAATTATTTAAAAAAAATTGGTTGGAAAAAAAATAATCCATGTTTTTATCGAATTGAATTAGATACAAATATACCGAAAAAATATTTAAACATTTCTGCAAAAAAATTACATAATAAAAAGAAATTTATCTTTTTTAAGAAATATATAAAAAATCATAAAGAATTAGATTTTGTTGATAAAAATATGATATCGGCAATAATAACCCCTGATAAAGATATTATTCCTAATGCAGAAACTCTAAACCCTGCCTATATTGTGTTTAGTAATTATGAAGTTATTTTAAAATGGAACAGATCGCTTAGATTTGCTTTAGCGGTTTGTACTTTAAAAAATAAATTTGAAAATGAAATTTAAAAATTCAATTTTTTTTATTTTATTAATTTTTCTTGTAGGCTGTAATCAATTTGATAATAAAAAAAATAAACTGAATTTTAAACCAGAAAAAAAATATAAAAATTCTGGATTTGCATTAATTTATAATGATGATTTTAAATTAAAAAAATTAGATCAAAGATCATTACAAATATTTCATATGAAGTTAAAAGCTAAATCACAAGTAAAAATTACAAATCCAGTCAATAATAAATCTCTAATAGCTGAAATTAAATCAAATAGTGTTAAATTTTCAAATTTTTATAATTCAGTAATTACAGACAGAATAGTTGAAGAACTTAACATAAATATTTCTGAGCCATATGTTGAAATAGTTTTAATTTCTAAAGATTCAACTTTCATTGCTAAAAAATCAAAAACTTTTAAGGAAGAAAGAAAAGTAGCTGAAAAAGCTCCGATAGATGGAATAAAAATTAGCAGTTTAAATGAGGATGTTAAAAAAAATGAAATTAAAGAATTAAATAAAAATTTTTCTTATTCGATAATAGTTGCTGATTTTTACTACAAAAAAAGTGCAAATCTAATGATTGAACGAATCAAAAAAGAAGCTTTATTAGATAAGATTAATCTAATTAGATTATCGCAAACAAATTACAGGGTATTATTAGGTCCCTATAATGATATAAATTCATTAAAAGAATCTTTTGAAAAAATGAAATCACTAAATTTTGAAAACCTAGAAATTCTTAAAAATGTTTAAAATTATATATCTTTGTTTCTTATTAACTTTAACTTTAATTTCTAATTCTTTTTCAAATATTGAAATCAAAGCTAGAACCGCAATACTTCAAGATTTTTTATCAGGTGAGATTTTATATGAAAAAGAACCTGATAGATCTATATATCCTGCTTCGATGACTAAAATCATGACTTCTATTATAGCTTTTGATTTAATTAAATCAGGTGAATTGAATTTAGAAGATCGATTTATTGTATCTGAAAAAGCATGGCGATTATCTACTGCTGGTTTTTCATCAATGTTTATTATGGTTGGGGATGAAGTTTCTGTTGAAAATTTATTAAAAGGAATAATTATTGCGTCAGGTAATGACGCTTGTATAGCTCTTGCTGAAGGTATTGCTGGCACCGAAGAAGAGTTTGCAATTTTAATGACAGCTAAGGCAAAAGAATTAGGCATGGAAAATACTAATTTTTCAAATTCATCTGGTATTAATGATCCTGACAATTATTCAACCGTGAGAGATATTCTAAAAATGTCTAGATACCTAATTAAAGAATATCCAGAATATTATAAATGGTTTGCTGTCAAAGAATTTACTTGGGATAGAACTGGTGGCGATCCTATAACTCAAGGAAATAGAAATCCATTATTATACAAAAATATTAATGCTGATGGCATTAAAACAGGCTATCTTGCTGTAGAAAAATATTCATTAGCTTCATCTTTAGAAAGAAATGGGAGAAGATTAATAGCTGTAGGGAGTGGATTTGAAACAAAAAATGCTAGATCAAGACAAAGTTCTAAACTCTTAACATATGGATTAACAAATTTTGATCTTGTTGAGATTAATAAAACAAATAAATCTATTGATAAAATTGATGTGTGGCTTGGTAAAGAAAACCAAGTTGAAGTTTACGTTAACGAAGATATTTATAAAACTATTAAAAAAGCAAAAAAAAAATTACTTAAAGTTACTTTAAAATATGAAGGTCCCATAGAGGCACCAATCAAAAAAGATGATGTAGTTGGTAAATTTAGGGTAGTTTATGATGAAGAATTAATTGG
Organism: uncultured Pelagibacteraceae bacterium; assembly: GCA_902606445.1. GTDB lineage: Bacteria > Pseudomonadota > Alphaproteobacteria > Pelagibacterales > Pelagibacteraceae > Pelagibacter. The sequence continues at coordinate 33,461 of CACLGJ010000011.1, read as the reverse complement.
TGAATACGATCTGCTTGCTTTTAAAGATATTGATAAAGTTAATATTTTTACCCGTTTAATTAGGTCTTTGAATTATCTTATTTGGGGCGATGTATAAAAAACCTGTAATTGTTTTTGAAGGTGTTGAAGGTAGTGGCAAAAGTCATCATATTTCAAATGTTGCAAAATATTTGAAGAAAAAAAAAATAAACTTTATTAAGATAAGAGAACCTGGTGGTAGCTTAAATTCAGAAAAAATAAGAAAACTTATTTTAAATAAAAAATCTGATTTTAATAAGATAACAGATCTACTTCTTTATCTTGCAGCTAGAAGTGAAAATATACAACAATTAAAAAGGTTTTATAAGAAAAAGGTAATCCTTATTGATAGATTTACCTACTCAACTATAGCTTATCAGCATTACGGTTTTGGCATTAATATGAAATTAATAAATTTTATTAATAGTTTTATTTTAAGAGATTTTAAAGTTGATTATACATTTTTAAATATTGTGAATAAAAAAAATATGATTAAGAGATTAAATATTAGAAAATCTTTAAACAGATATGACAAATTTGATTATAATTTTTATGAAAAAGTTCAAAAAGGTTTTTTAAAATTGGTTAGACAAAATAAAAAAAAATATAAAATCATTGATTCAAATCAAGATATCAAAAAAAATCAAAATAAAATTATTCAAATAATAGACGAATTATTATGAATAGTTTAGAACCTTTAAATCAAACAAAACTTTATGGTCTCGATAAATATTTTAATGAATTAGTTAAACTTTATAAAAATGATTTATATCCAAATAAAATTTTATTAAGTGGACAAAAAGGTATTGGTAAATCTACTCTAGCATTTCATTTTATAAATTATGTTTTAACTTTAGATGATAAATACAAATATGATACACAAAATTTTGAAATAAATATTAATAGTTCTGAATTTAAGACTATACAAAATAAATCAAATAGTAATTTAATAATAATAGATGTTGAGCTAGAAAAAAAGGTAATTGATATTAACCAAATTCGAGAACTTATAATAAACTTAAATAAATCATCATTTAATAGTAAGCCAAGATTTGTATTAATTGACAATATAGAGTTACTTAATGTTAATTCTATCAATGCTTTATTAAAAGTTTTAGAAGAACCAAATAAAAATATTAATTTTATATTGATTCATAATAATAGGAAAATTTTATCCACTTTATTATCTAGATGTATAAATTTTAAAATAAATTTATCCAATAATGAATGTTTAAAAATTTCAAATAAAATTTTAGATAATGATTTAAATATCTTGGTTAATAATGAATTTGTAGATTATTATTTCACTCCTGGACGAATTTATAAATTACTCCAATTTTCTCTACAAAACGACTATGATATATCTAATATCGATTTAAAAACTTTTCTCAAAAATTTAATAGAAGACGGTCATTACAAAAAAAATAATTTTATTTATAATATTATGCATGGTCTAATTGAATTATATTTTAGAAAATTAAATTCATCTTACCCAGAATTAATAAATGAAAAATACCGTTATTTTGTAAAAAAAATAGCAGATATAAATACTTATAACCTAGATAAAGAGTCACTGTTTATTGAATTTAATGATGAAATTTTAGATGCCTAAAAACTTTTATATTACAACGCCGATATATTATCCTTCTGCTAAACCACATATGGGTCATGCATATTCAAGTATAATAGCTGATTTTTTTGCGAGATTTAAAAGAATTGATGGTTTTGATGTAAATTTTTTAACAGGAACTGATGAACATGGTTTAAAAATTCAACGCTCAGCAGAAAAAGCAGGGAAGGAGCCTCAAATATTTTGTGATCAGATTAGTAAAACTTTTAGAGATCTTTCAGATACTTTAAATTTATCAAATACTGATTTTATAAGAACTACAGAGACGAGACATAAAAAAACAGTTCAACATCTTTGGAATGAACTTGAAAAAAATGATGATATTTACTTATCAAACTATTCTGGATGGTATTCAGTATCAGATGAAGCTTATTATAACGAAGACGAAATAGATGAAGTAGATGGAAAAAAAATTGCAATATCCTCAAAATCTCCTGTTGAATGGATTGAGGAAGAATCCTATTTTTTTAGACTTTCAAAATGGGAAAAACCTTTATTGGAGCACTATCATGCTAATCCAGATTTTATTTCTCCAGAATCTAAAAAAAATGAAGTTATTAGTTTTGTAAAAAGTGGTCTTAAAGATCTTTCTGTTAGCAGGAAAAGTTTTTCATGGGGCATACCTGTTCCAAATAATAAAGATCATGTGATATACGTTTGGCTTGATGCTCTTACAAATTATTTAAGTGCATTAAATTATCCTAATCAAGATGATGTATTATTTAAAAAATTTTGGCCAGCCACAATACATTTAATTGGTAAGGATATACTTAGATTCCATGCTGTTTATTGGCCTGCTTTTTTATTAGCAGCAAAAATTGACCTACCTAAGAGGGTTTATGGGCATGGATGGATATTATCAGGTGAAGAAAAAATGTCTAAATCAAAGGGAAATATACTAGATCCATTAAAGATAATTAAAGAGTATGGATTAGATCCTTTAAGATACTATTTAATTAAAGAAGTTTCTTTTGGAAATGATGGAAATATTTCTCAAGGAAGATTAGAAGATTGTATTAATAGCGATTTAGCTAATAATTATGGAAATTTATGTCAACGTGTGACTGCTTTTGCAAATAAAAATTGTAATGGAAAAATTCCATTAGATATTAAGTTTCAAGATGAAGATTTATTAATACTTAATAAGTTTAAAGATAATTTAGATAAAATTAGATCTAAAATTGATAATCAAAATATTAATTTTTACATTGATTATATTATTAATTCACTTTTTGAAGCTAATAAATATTTTAATGATCAAGAACCATGGAAAAAGAAGGATGATCAAATTAGATTGAATACCATTGTTTACACAACCTTAGAAATTGTAAGAAAAATAAGTTTTTTAATGTATCCAATTATTCCGGAATCATCATTAAAGGTGTTAAATATTTTTGATATAAGTGAAAAAAAAGTAGAATTAAATTCAATTTCAGATAATGAATATTTAATAAAAGGTAAAAAATTAAATAAAATTGACATACTTTTTAAAAAAATAGAGAAAAATAATGATTGATTCACATTGTCATTTAGATCACGAACCATTATTAAGTGACTTATCTAACGTGTTACAAAGATCTAAAAATGTAGGTATAGAAAAATTATTAACTATATCAACATCCTTTGAAAGCTTTGCTAGAGTTAAAGAATTAATCAACCGGGATGAGATGATATATGGCACTATTGGAATTCATCCTCATGAAAGCTCAACAAATATTATTACTTCAAAAAAGATCATTGAAAATCTAAATGAAAATTCAAAAATTATTGGAATTGGTGAAACTGGGCTAGATTTTTATTACAATAATAGTGAAAAAGATAAACAGATAGCAAGTTTTATAGAACATATAGATGCATCCATTAAAACTAATATTCCATTAATTGTTCATTCCAGAAATGCAGAAAAAGAAACTTTTGATATTTTAAATGAGTATAAAAATGAAAACCTTAAAATTTTAATGCATTGTTTTACTGGTTCAAAAGCATTCTCAGAAAAACTAATGACTTTAAATTCATTCTTTTCAGCTAGCGGTATCATTACTTTTAAAAACTCATTGGATTTACAAGATACTTTCAAATCTATGCCAATGGATAATATTTTAATTGAGACTGATAGCCCTTTTTTGGCACCCGTACCTAAAAGAGGTAAAAAAAACGAACCATCATTTATTGATTTTACTGCTGCGAAATTAGCTGAGATTAAAAATATATCCAAAGAAGATCTTATTAAAAAAACTACAAATAATTTTAATAAACTTTTTTTTAATCTTAAATAATGAAATTTATTATTTTAGGGTGTGGTAGTTCAATGGGCGTACCAAGACCAGATGGTTTTTTCGGTAATTGTGATCCTAATAATAAAAAAAATTACAGAACAAGATGTTCTGCTTTAATTAAAACTACAGATGAAAATATTCTTATAGACACATCTCCTGATTTGCGACAGCAACTTTTAAGACATAAAATAAAAAAGATTAATAAAGTTCTATTTTCTCACATGCATGGTGATCAAACACATGGAATAAATGATTTAAGATCTTTTTATATTAATAGTAGAAAACAACTTCATGTTTATGCAGATAAATATACTTCCAAATATCTTAAATCTACATTTTCATATATATTTGAAAGCTATTCAAAAGAATATCCAGCAACTCTTAAACTTTACAAGTTACCAAAATATATAAATACCAAAAATAATAAAAAAAAAATTCGTATTCAGTCAATTATGGTTGATCATGGAAAAGTTAAGTCGAATTGCTTTATTATTAGTAAAAAATTAGCTTACATAAGTGATGTCAATAAAATTTATACAAAAGATTTTAAACATTTTAAAAACCTTAAATATTTGATAATAGATTGCTTGTGGTATAATTTTCATCCATCACATTTCAATTTAGAAACATCATTAGCGCTAATTAAAAAATTTAAACCAAAAAAAGCTATTCTTACAAATTTATCACCAGTATTAGATTATAAAGTTCTTAAGAAAATGCTGCCTAAAAATGTTATTCCTGCGCATGATGGATTGACTTTAAACTTATAAGATATTTTCTATAGTTTTAATTAATTTTTTTGACATAGGCTTAGTCATAGATGCAAATGTATCTTCTATCTTGCCTTCTTTATTAATCAAAATTTTGTGAAAATTCCACTTCGGAACAGCTGATTTACCATGATTTTCTTTTGCCCATTTGAAAATTTCATGAGAATTTTTACCTTTAACTTCTGTTATAGTTGTCAGTGGAAAGTTTATATTGAAATTTACATCACAAAATTCTTTTACATCTGCATTATTATTTTTTTCTTGATTAAATGAATTTGATGGAACGCCTAAAACAATCAAACCTTTTTCTTTGTATAAATCCCACAACTCCTGTAATTCATCATATTGTTTTGTGAAACCACAATAACTGGCTGTATTAACAACTAAGATAACTTTATTTTTGTAATCTTTAAAATTAATTATCTCACCATTTATACTTTCTATACTAAAGTCATAAAATTTTTTTTCATAGTTTGCAGTAGCTGAAGTTTTAAAAAAAAACATAATTATATATAATAGAAATATTACTTTTTTCATTTGTTAGGTTTATTTGGGGTAAGTAATATCAAAAAATAACCAAATAAAGTGGATAATAAGGACCCAGTTAGAACACCTATTTTTACACCATCCATATATTGCATGTTTTCAACAAATGCTAAATTTCCTACAAACAAACTCATAGTAAAACCAATTCCTGTGAGAACTCCCACACCGTAAAAATTATACCAACTTGTATCGTTAGGCATTTGAGCTACTTTTAATTTTATTGATATATAAGAAAATATAAATACACCTAGTTGTTTTCCTAAAAATAGCCCCAGCACTATACCTAATGGAACTTTATCTAATAATGAAGTAAAAGTTAAACCCTCTAAAGAAACACCTGCATTGGCAAAAGCAAATAATGGCATTATTCCAAAAGCAACGTATGGACTGATTGCGTGTTCTATTTTTATTAATAAAGAAAAATCTTTTTCTTTTTTTCTATGAGGAATTGTCATAGCCAACAAAACACCAGCAATTGTAGCATGAATACCTGAGTTATGTGTAAAATCCCAAAGGAATAGTCCAACAACTAAGTAAGGTAGGAACTTTTTAATATTAAATTTGTTAATTAATAATAAAACAATAAAGGCTAACAACATTAAAGTTAAATATTTAATGCTCAAATCTCCTGAGTAGAATAGGGCAATAATAACTATAGCACCTAAATCATCAATTATCGCTAAAGCAGTTAAAAATACTTTTAATGACAAAGGAACTCTTTTTCCTAACAAGGACAAAACACCTAAAGAAAATGCTATATCAGTAGCAGATGGTATAGCCCAACCATTTAAAGTTTCACTGTCACCTAAATTTATAAAAACATAAAATAAAGCTGGTACAACCATTCCACCAACAGCAGCTATAATCGGAAGTAAAGCTTGTTTCATATTAGAAAGCTCTCCCTGTAAAAATTCTCTTTTAATTTCTAAGGTAACAAAGAAAAAAAATATTGCCATTAAGGCATCATTTATCCAATGAATAATAGATAATTTTAATCCAAAATTATTAATGCCAACAAACAAATATTCATTTAATGTTGAAAAATATAAATCTGACAAATTTGAATTACTAATTATTAAAGCGATTATTGCTGCAAATAATAGAACTAATCCACTAGCAGCCTCAAGTTTAAAAAACCATTTAAAAGGTTTAGATATATAATTTACCATTTTACTTTAGATCTATAATAAATAACCCTAAATCTTTTAAGGTTTCATAAAGGTTATATAGTGTCAATTCAATATTAGGAAAAAAAATATTTAATGGATCTTTAAATGTATCTAAAACAATTATGAGTGCGACAAAAGATATGATTAAAACTATTATGTAATTTAAGATTTTCCCAAAAGAAAGATTATATTTTGGTTCGTATTTAATAATTTCCGAACCTTTATTGTGGGTTAAATTAGAGGAGTCATTATTGTTTTTTTCAACCTTATTTTTAACAGATTTTGATGAGGTTTTTTTATTTTCTTCTTCTTTTTTTTGTGTACTGATTTTGGTTTCAATGTATACTTTTTCATTCTTATTGTAAAACCATGTTTCATTGCATGATCCACATTGAAGCAACTTACCTTTATCTGGAATTAAAGTTGAGTCCACTTCAAATTGTTTTTTACAAGATGGACAAATAATTATCATTAGTCTTATATAACAGATTCTGATTAAAAATCCTTTGTTTAACACATCTTTATACATTGAAAAAATAAATAACTATTGTATTAGTACATGGTTCGGAGTGTAGCGCAGCCTGGTAGCGCATCTGGTTTGGGACCAGAGGGTCGCAGGTTCGAATCCTGCCACTCCGACCACATTATGAAAAAAGCTAAGATATATATACCCAACAAAAATCCAATGCAGTCGGGTAATGGTAAAACTGATAAATGGATATTGGAGTATGAAACTGTTGACCCTACAAACAACCCTTTAATGGGTTGGGAAAGTTCATCAGATACATATACTGAACTTAAATTGGAATTTTCTTCTGCTGAACTAGCAATCAATTATGCTAAAAAAAAAAAAATCGATTATGAGTTAATACAACCTCGTAAAAGAAAAATCGTTAAAAAGTCATACGCTGATAATTTTTTAAAATAATTAATGTTTAGATTTTTTACTCAAAATAATTGGTTTATTTGGTCTTGGTTTGGGTCATTTATTATTCTTTCATCTCTTTGGATACAAGTAAAAATTGATGTTAAAATTAATGAATGGTTTGGTGAATTCTATGACATGATTCAAAAAGCACTAGGTGCACCCAACGCAATTACAATTGATGAATACTGGTCAAGTTTGTTGTCATTCATTACTTTAGCCGCAATATATGTTGGTGTAGCTGTTTTAATTAGTTTTTTTACTTCTCATTATTTATTTAGATGGAGGACAGCTATGGTAGAATGGTATCATAGCGTATATGACAAAGCTCGAAAAATAGAAGGAGCAGCCCAAAGAGTCCAAGAAGATACTATTAAATTTTCGAGAATAATGGAGTCTCTTGGTACTAGCTTAATAGAAGCTATGATGATTTTGATTGAATTTATGCCTATATTATTTGGATTAAGTATTGGTATACCTATATTTTTTTTTGGTGACTGGGATTATGGTTTAATTGCTGGCGCATTAATTTGGTCAATTGGCGGAACCATCTTTCTTGTTTTATTGGGTTTAATTTTAAGATTAGTTGGTGTTGAATATGATCTTCAAAAAAAAGAAGCTGCTTATAGAAAAATTCTTGTTATAGCAGAAGATGACGGATCTATTAGACCAAAATCAATTCAAGAGTTGTTTGATGATGTAAGAAGTATACATTTCCTAAGTTATATAAGGTATTTGTATTTTAATATTGGAAGAATTGCATATTTGCAAGCTAATGTTTTATCGGCTTATGTGTTTTTAGCTCCAGCGATTGTAGCGGGCGCTGTAACTCTTGGTGTAATGCAACAAATAATAAGAGCTTTTGGCAGAGTAGAGGGATCAATGCAATATATATTAAAAGCTTGGCCTACAATAATAGAACTAGCTAGTGTTTATAAACGTCTTAGAGAATTTGAGGCTAAAATAAAATTCGAAGAATTAATAGATGAAAAAATTTAATGCCAATTGATAAAAAATTCATAAGTTCATTTGTTAATGTAACTTCAAAAGCCGCTTTAGCATCATCTTATTTAGTTGGAAAAAAAGATAAAAAAGCAGCAGACAAAGCTGCTGTTGACTCTATGAGAATCGAATTAAACAAAATGGAAATACAAGGAAAAATAGTAATTGGTGAAGGCGAGCTAGACGAAGCACCAATGTTATATATTGGAGAAAAACTTGGTTCTAATAAAGGTCCTAAATTAGATATAGCTGTTGATCCCTTAGAGGGAACAAATTTTGCTGCAAATAATTTACCTGGTGCTTTATCTGTCATGGCTATAGCTGAAAAAGATAAATTATTTAATGCACCAGAAACTTATATGGAAAAAATATCTACAAGAGTAAAAGATAATGATATAGTCGATTTAGATAATTCAGTAAAAGATAATATTTATAATCTAAGTGATTATTTGAATAAAAATCCAGAAAATTTAACCGCTTGTATTCTTGATAGGCCTAGACATAATAACATAATTGAAGAATTAAAAAAATTAAAAGTAAATATTAAATTAATTACTGATGGAGATGTAGCTGGTGCGTTACTAGTTACTGATGAAAGATATAATGTTGATATATTTTTGGGGATAGGAGGTGGTCCAGAAGGTGTTTTAGCTGCATCAGCCTTAGATGCATTTGGGTGTAATTTTCAAGGAAGATTTCTATTTACAACAGATAATGATAAAACTAGGGCTAATAAAATGGGAATTAAAGATTTAAGTAAAAAATATAGATTAAATGAAATTATTAAAGGAGACTCAATTTTTTGTGCAACAGGAATTACGTCTGGAGATTTAGTTTCAGGTATAGAAATAAATGGAAATGAGTATATTTCTGAGACATTAGTTACACACAAGTCATCAGGATTAAAAAAAAAGATAAAATTAACTGAAAAGATTTAATGATATCAGTTTCCGGTAAATACTGGGAAGAAGAAAAATTCAATGAAAGAATTATTGAAAAAATAAAAATTGAAAAAAATTTTAATGATCTGATAGCACGCCAAATTTTATCAAAAAAATTTGATAACGAAGAAATTTACTCAATAAACAAACAATTAGATTTAACAAACCCCTTTTTTAAAAATAATGATTTTATTAAAGGTGCAGAATTGTTAGATGACACAATAAATAACAATAAAAGAATATGTATTATAGGAGATTACGATGTAGATGGCTGTGTATCGACCTCGCTAATTGTGAAGTTATTAGAAATTACAAAATCTTCTTTTTTTTATTATATACCAAACAGATTTATAGATGGTTATGGTTCTTCTCTTAAGCTGATAAAAAAAATTATTATAAAAAAACCAGATCTTGTAATTATGGTTGATAATGGTTCTTCTTCTAATGAAGCTATTGAATATTTAAATAAAAATAAAATTAAATCTATTATTATAGATCATCATGAAATATACAGTCCTTATCCTAAAGCAAGTGTTTTAATAAATCCAAAAAAAAGAGGAAATTATAATGAATATGATTATTTTTGCTCTGGAGTACTAACCTATTTTTTTATAGACCTTTTATTAAAAAAAAGAAAAACAAAGTTAGATTTTTCAAAAAATTTATATTTAGTTTTACTTTCAATAATTTCTGATGTCATGCCACTTAGAAAAATTAATCGACATATTGCTAATATAGTTCTAAATAATATTGATATAGACAAAATTTATTTTTTTAAAAAAATATTTGAAATTAAAAAAATACAAAAACCCCTAGAAATTGATGATTTTGGTTTTTTATTTGGACCAATCATAAATTCTGCTGGTAGATTAGATGATCCAAATATTATTGTTGATGTTTTAACATCAAAGGACAAAACATCAATTAATAAGATAATTGAAAAATTAATTGCATTAAATGAAAAAAGAAAAAAAATTGAACACATTCTGTTAAAAAAAATTAATTTTAAGAAAATTGAAAAAGAAAATGAACCAATAATTATAATAAAAGACGATAATATGAATGAAGGGTTAATTGGTATTATTTCTTCAAAGATAACTAACCACTTTAACAAACCCTCAGTTATAATTACTAAATCTGGACATATTTATAAAGGATCTGCTAGATCAATTAATAATTATCCAATAGGTGAGTTTATAAAAGGAGCTTTAGATATGAAATTACTGGAAAGCGGTGGTGGTCATAACTTAGCTGCAGGTTTCTCAATTAAAAAAATAAATTTAATCAAATTTAAAAAATTTCTAATTAATTCTTGTAGTAAAAAAAAAAAATTATCAAAATTTACTTTTTTAACTAAAATTTCTTTGTCGGCATTAAATAAAAAATTTATATTAGAATATAATAAGTTGAAGCCTTATGGTGCGTCAAATTTGGCCCCATACTTTTTTATTGAACAAATAAAATTTACTAAGATTAAAATTATAAATAAAAGGTTTATTTCATGTTTTTTAAAAAATAAATCAGGTAAATTAATACAAGCAATTTCTTTTAATTTACTAGAATCTAATTTAAGTCAAAATATTTTATATAATAAAAATGAAGTTGGATTAATTATCCAATTAAAAGAAAAATTATGGAATGGCCGAAAAGACATCCAAGTTATAATTATTGATATAATACATCCTTCTAATAAAGCTTGATTAATGATTATTTATACAATAAAAAACAGCCATTTGGTCCCTTCGTCTATCGGTTAGGACACGTGGTTTTCATCCTCGAAAGAGGGGTTCGATTCCCCTAGGGACCGCCATTTTATGCATTTTGTTTATCTTATATTAACCAAAAAAGAGCATAAATTTATATCTTATGTTGGATACACAAATAATCTTAAAAAAAGATTACTTTTACACAATAATTCTAAAGGTGCTAAATTTACAAGAGGAAGAAAATGGAGATTAATCTATTTTAAAAAATTTGATAATAAAAGTATTGCTTTAAAGGAGGAGTTTAAATTAAAAAAAGACTATAATTTAAGAAAGAGAATTAAAGAAAAATATATCAAATGAAAATATCTATTCTTTTACCATATAAAGAAAATTTTTCACCTAAGTATGCTGGAGCTGTTTCTTTATTTGTTAATGACACAACAATTAACAGTAAATATTTCAATGATACTTATGTTTTTGGAAATATGGATTACAAAAAACCTTTTTTAAAAAAGTATATAAACATTCCCGTTAATAAAAAAATTTTACAAAGTGCTAGTAAAAACTATGTAATTAAATTTCTTCAAAAAGAAAAATCTATAGATTCAGATATAATTGAAATTCACAATAGACCTAATTATATAAAATATTTTGGCAAAATAAGAAAAAAGATTATTTTATATTTTCATAACGATCCTTTATCGATGTTAGGCTCAAAGACAATTAAGGATAGATTATATTTACTTAATAATATTAATAAAATCATCTTTAATAGTAAATGGTCACAAAAAAGATTTTTTATAAATATAGAAAATGAAAATTTATTAAAACAAAAAACTGCTGTCTGTTATCAATCTACATCAAAGACCAAAATTAATTTTAATAAAAAAAAAAAAATTATTTCTTTTATTGGTAAATTAAATTCTGCAAAGGGTTATGATTTATTTGGTAAATCAATTTTAAGAATACTCAATAAATATAATGATTGGTCAGCTGTAGTTTTCGGTGATGAGCCTAGAGAAAATATTACTTTTAGACATAAAAATTTAAAGATTAATGGTTACACAACTCATTCAAAAATTTTAGAATTTTTAAAAAAAGTAAGTATTTCTGTTATATGTTCGCGCTGGGAAGAACCGTTTGGTAGGACAAGTCTAGAAGCAGCAAGTAGAGGATCAGCTACTATAATTAGTAATAGAGGAGGTTTACCTGAAACTACACCGTCTGCGATAATCCTTAAAAAACTTGATGAAAACGAAATTTATAAAGAAATTGAAAATCTGATTAACAATTCAAAGAAATTAAAAAAATTTCAATTATTAAATTATAAAAATTTTAAATATGACCATAAATATATTAGTCGATTAATTGATGATATTCGATCTGAGTTTGAATTAATCAAAAAATTTTCAATTTTTAAAAAAAACCAATTTAAGATAATGCATATCACTAATTTTAATGAAAGATTCAATGGACGACTTCATTATAATACAGGTAGAAGAATCAATAACGGTTTTATTAGGAATAATCACAATGTTTTATCTTTTAGCGACAGAGATATTGTTCATAATTATAAAAATTTAAGAGATTTCAAAGGTAATAAATCATTGCAAAAAAAAATAATTGAAACATTTAATAATTTTAAACCTGATTTTATAGTAATGGGCCATGCTGACAGAGTTGAAAGAACAACTTTAGAAAAAATTAGAGAAATTAATAAAAATTTAAAAATTTCTCAGTGGTTTTTAGATCCTCTTTCTAGACATGGTCCAGATCATACTAATAACAAAAAAAGAATTTTAGATAAAATAGATTTAATTGATAATACTTTTTTGACTACTGATCCCAAATCACTACCATTTGATTTACCTAATTCTTTCTTCATACCAAATCCGTGTGATCAATCATTTGAAATTTTGAGTAATTATAAAAAAGATTGTGCATATGATGTATTTTTTGCAATGAGCCACGGTGTTCATAGAGGGGAATTAAAATCAGGAAAAAATGATGATCGTGAAATCTTTATTAATAAACTTATAAAAAGAAACTCAAATCTTGCATTTGATGTTTATGGTATGAACAATGTACAGCCTATTTGGGCTGATCAATTTATAAATAAAATTTCAAATTCATATATGGGTATAAACTTAAGTAGAGGTAAACCAATTAAATACTATAGTAGTGATAGAATAGCACAAATAATAGGTAACGGCTTATTGACTTTTATTGATCAAAAAACTTATCTAAATGATTTTTTTTCAGATAAAGAAATAATTTTTTACAAAAATTTAAATGATTTAAGTGACAAACTAAACAAGTATAAAAAAGATGTAAAATTGGGAAAAAAAATTGCTAAAAATGGTAAAGACAAATACTTTAAATATTTTAACTCTAATATTGTATCAGATTATATTATTTCAAAAACTTTTGAAACAAAATCAAACTACGATTTTATTTGGTGATGTTTAGCATAATAATACCAACATTAAATAATTTGAATTATTTGAAATTATGTATTGAAAGCATAAAAAAAAACTCAAATTTTAATAACGAAATTATTCCACATGTAAATATTGGCTCTGATGGTACTCTTAATTATTTAAAAAAAAAAAATATCAATTTTACTTATACAAAAAATAACGCAGGAATTTGTGAAGGTGTTAATTTAGCTGTAAAAAAATCAAATTTCAAATATGTGTTATATGCACATGATGATTTTTATTTCTGTCCAGAATGGGATCTTATTTTAAAAAAAGAAATTAATAACATAGGCCATAATGAATTTTATCTCTCGGGAACTATGATGAATAATGGACAAATTAAATTTGATTGCGGAAATTCTTTTAAAAATTTTGATGAAAATAAATTTCTCAATGAATACAAAAATTATAACTATTACGATTTTCAAGGATCTACTTGGGCACCGCATGTACTTCACATCAATACATGGAATAAAGTAGGTGGTTTTAGTGAAGAATTTTATCCAGGAACTGGTTCCGATCCAGATTTGAATATGAAGCTATGGAAAAAAGGTATTAGAATTTTTAAAGGAATCAATGATTTTAAAGTTTACCATTTTGGTTCAATCGTTACTCGTAAATTTCCTAAAGATGAAAAAATTAAAACTGAATCAGGAAATCTTGGATCTAAAATTTTTTTATTGAAGTGGGGGATATCAATTAATTTTTTTAAAAGATTTATATTAAAATCTGACACCATTTATAAAAATGAATTACCTAAACAAGCCTCATTTAGTATTAATTACTTCATGAATTTGATTAAATGTAAAATTAATTATATCTATGTAAAATATATCTACAATTTCAAAAAAAAAATTAAATTATCAAATGAAATTAATTACCACTAAAATAAAAGATCTTAAAATTATAAAAACCCAAATTTACAAAGATAAAAGAGGTTTTTTGAAAGAAGTTTTCCAAAAAAAAATTTTAAACAATAAAGATTTCCCTTTTGACATCATGTCATACTCAAAAAAAAATGTTTTGAGAGGGCTCCATATACAATTAAATAAGCCTCAAGCAAAAATTATTACAGTAACACATGGGAAGATTTTTGATGTAGCAGTAGATTTAAGAAAAAAATCTAAAACTTTTGGAAAATATTTTTCATTAATTATCTCAGATAAAGATGATTTTTCCTTCTTTATACCAGAAGGTTTTGCACATGGGTTCATGTGTCTTTCTAAAGAATGTACTGTAAATTATAAATGTTCAAATTATCGAGATCAAAAATCTGAAAAAACAATTCTTTGGAATGAAAAAAAACTAAATATTAGATGGCCATCAAAAAAACCAATATTGTCTAACAAGGATAAATTTGGTTTAAGTTTAAAGGATTACAAAGAATTGATTTAAAATGAAAATTGAGGAAAAAATAAAGAATAGATATCTTTATAAAAAAGGAAATAACTTATTTAAATTATTTTATTTTTTATATCAATTTTTAAAATCTAAAAAAATTCTTAAAACAAAAGTTTTTTACTCAAATTGGGGATTGGACATGATGGCGGATGAATTTTTTAAAAAGAAAATTAAAGGTTTTTATATAGATGTAGGATGTCATCAACCAATTTTGAATAATAATACTTATCGTTTATACAAAAGGGGTTGGACTGGTATCAATATCGATTTAGATTTTAACACAATTGATATGTTTAATTTTTTTAGAAAAAAAGATCTAAATATTCAGGCGGGTATATCTAACACTGAGGAAGAAAAAAATCTTTATTTTTTTCATAATAGATCAGCTATAAATACTTTATCTGAAGCAACTGGCATTAAAGCAAAAGAAGTTAGAAAAATTCAAACTACAACTTTAAATAAAATCATTGAAAATAGTAGATTTAAAAATATAGAGATCGATTATATCTCTATAGATGTTGAGGGTCATGAATTAAGTGTTCTTGAAGGTTTAGATTTTAAAAAATATAAACCAAAATTAGTAATCTTAGAATTCATAGATCCTTCAATAAAAGAATTTCATGAGCAAAAAATTCAAAATTTAATGAATTCAGAAATATATAAATTTATGGAAAAAGAAGATTATAAGTTAATAAATTGGATACATGATGATCTTGTTTTTGTTCCTAATAATTTGGTAATTTAGTTATTATTAGTATGAAAATTCTATTTTATACTAATTCACAATTATCATCTAAATCATTAGGTGGTATTGAAACTTTAAACTTAAACTTAGGAAAATATTTAGCAAAAAAAAATTATAATATTTATATTGCTGCAGTTTGTAGTAAAATATTATTAAAAGATGGAGTTCATTTTATTCCAATTGATTATTTAAAGAAAAATACAAGTAAATATAAATTTGACATAATTATAGGTTCAAATGATACATCTTTATATTCTTATTTTAAAGAAGCCAAAAAAATTTTATGGCTACACAATAAATTACAAGTTGAAAAATCACTTAGAAAAAAAGTTTTTTTTCCTATAAATTTTCATCGTCCTAATGCAGTATTTGTTAGCCAATATTTAAAAAATAAAACAAGTAAATTTTTTCTATTTAGAAGAAGAGCTGTAATTCCAAATTTTCTTACTAGGGATTTTTTTATAAAAAAAATCAATTTTAAAAGAAAAAATATATTTGTATGGTCTGTACAAAGAGATAAAGGGTTAAATGATCTTATTGAAATTTGGATTAATAAAATATTTACTAAAGATAAATCAGCAAAATTATTTATTTTTGGTATTAATAAAAAATTTTCTAAATCAAAATTTAATTTCTTTAAATCAAAAAATATCTATTTTTATGGTCGTGTTTCGAAAACTAAACTTAAAAAAGTCTATCAAGATTCATTAGCAATGATTTGTTTAGGCTACGATGAAACATTTTGTCTAAATGCTTTAGAAGCAAATTCTTGTGGATTACCAATAATTACCTTCGCTAAAACCGCTTTAAAAGATTATTCAAAACCTAATTATAATAGTATTATTGCAAAAGATTTTCATGATATTGAAAGTAAGATTTTTTATTTATTGTCATTAAATAATGATAAAAAAAAAAATCTTATACAAAATTCATATGATTATTCCAAAAAATATCATTTAGAAATCATTTCAAAAAAATGGCTAAAATTTTTTAAAGAAATATGAACATTTACGATAAAATAACAATAATTTTAGTAAGTTATAATAGTGAAAAATTAATTTCTAAAAATATTGAAATCCTAAAAAAATTTCCAACTGTTATTGTTGATAATTCAAGATCTAAAAAATTGAATAATATTATCGGGAAATTTCATAATATAAAATTAATTATTCCTGACAAAAATTTAGGCTATGGTAAGGGTAATAATCTAGGTGTTTCCAATTCATCAACTCCATTTATTTTGATAGCTAATCCCGATGTTATTCTTGATGAAAAATCTATACTACAACTATATTTGACATTTTTAGCAAATACAACAAATGCAGGAATTTTAGGTCCATCTTTATATGATACAAAAATGATAAGAAGAACTAATGGATCAATTTCTTATATAAAAAAAACCCTAGGTAAAAAATTATCAAATGCTAAGAATAACTTACCTGAAGCAAATATAAGTTGTGAATTCTTGGTAGGGTGCTGCTTTTTAATGAAAAGAGATTTTTTTAATCACATAGGTGGATTTGATAAAAATTTTTTTATGTATTTTGAGGATAACGATTTATGTGATCGTGTTATCAAAAATGGCAAAATTATTATGGAAATACCGTCGGCTAAAATTATTCATCTAGAAAACTCTTCTTCAAATAAAGATTTTTTACATAACATAAAAATGGCTCTTATACATAAAATATCGTCATATATTTATCTCAAGAAAAATCTTTCTAATAAATCTTTTATATATCATTTATTGCTTAATTGTTTTGATTACTTTCAAAGATTTATCTTTAATTTTTTATTATTCAAATTTAAAAAGTCTTTCAAAAATTTGTTACGATTGATTTCAATATTTTTATATTTAACAAAAATATATAAAATTTTATATTAATTTATGGAAAATCTTAATCCTTTAAAATTATTTCTAAATAGAATATATCATTTCATCTTCAAAGAAAGATTTTTCAAAAAACTTAATATTCAATTTCCTGCTAACATTTATAGATGGGATCTTTTACAATTAATAATAGATAAATATAATTTTAAAACTTACTTAGAAATTGGTTGTGACAAAAATCAATCTTTTTCAAAAATTAAAATTAATAGTAAGATCGGTGTCGATCCAATTAGTGGAGGCACAATTCGTTCAACTAGTGATGAATTTTTTAAAACAAATGATAAGAAGTTTGATATCATTTTTATTGATGGTCTGCATTATTATAAACAAGTCCTTAGTGATATCAAAAATTCTTTAATGATTTTAAATGATAATGGATTTATATTAGTTCACGATTGCTTACCAAATAGTTTAGCTCAACAAGCTGTTCCTAGATATAGGGGATATTGGAATGGCGATGTGTGGAAATCTATTGTTGAGCTCAGAACAAATAAAAATTTGAACATTTTTACATCACAAATTGATTTTGGTGTTGCTGTAATAAGAAAAGGTTTTAGTTCTTCACCATTGATCTTGAGAAACATTACCGCTTATGAACAGTTAAAATTTAAAGATTATTATTATAACTATAATACATTTATGAATATCAAATCTTATGAAGAAACTCTTAAAATAATTTAAATAACTATAATTTAATTTTATTTAACGCATTATTTTTGAAAATATTAGCTTCTCTAATGTATCTTCTCACCATTTGTGTTGATTTATGACCCGTCATAGCCATTATGCTTCGTTCATCTGCGCCAGATTCGGCAGCAACTGTTGCAAAGCCTGATCTTAAACTATGACCTGCAAAATTTTTATTTTCGATACCCGCTAAGTTTAAATATTCTTTCATTAATAAAACTACTGATTGGTCAGTTAATCTTTTATCTGTTAGTGATAAACCTTTTGAAAATCTTCTAAAAATAGGTCCAGACTTAATTTTTGAAATTTCTAACCATTTTTGTAAGTTTTTAACAGGACAGTAAATTTCATTATTGAAGTAGGGTAGTCCTTTAATCATTCCTTCGCCATATTGATCAGTTTTTGATCTTTTAATAGTGATTTTGAGACCCTCAGGAACAAATTCTAAATCCTCATGATCAATTGAAATAAGCTCCGTTCTTCTAAAACCCCCTCCAAATCCAATTAAGATTATTGATTTATCTCTTAGCTTCTTAATTTCTTCTAATTTTTGTTCATTTATTACATTAATTATTAATTTTAAATGATTGATTAATATAGGTTTTTTACCCTTTTGAATGCTCCCTTTTATTCTTCTAATCCCCATTAAATTTTCAACTATGATTGGATGTTTAGTATCTAAATAATGGCCTTTTAACTTATGGACCATACTTATTGAAACTAATCTTCGTCTTAAAGTGCTTATTTTTGAATTTTTAGAAAGATGGGTAAGGTACAAGGAAATTATTTTTGGTTCAGTTGGCAATGATTTTAAGCCATGCTTTGCACAGAAAGCCCCAAAGTCTTTAAAATCAGATTTATAAGCTCTCAGAGTGTTATTTGCCTTCGAGCTTTTGAGGTTATTTAAAGTTGCCTCATGTAATGATTTTAGGTCTGTTGTTAACTCACTCATATTATTACTATTGATAACAATTAATTATCATTAGTAATATATTAAGTGATTTTTAATGTCAATAGTTTAAATTAAATAAATTATGGGTTCACTTGATGGAGAAATTCCTGCAGTATGGTTTTTAATTAGTTCGATTGGTTTCGTTATATTAACTTTTATTCAATATCGGAATACTGGCAAGAGCTTCAATACGATATTCTTATCTATAATGGCTATCATATTCTTTATAAGTTACATAATCTTATTAATTCCACGCTAAAATTACGTGAAGGGAACAAAATTTCAATTGAAAGTATGGAAATACCTTAAAACTATACCAAAAGGTAAGGTAAAAACCTATAAAGAAGTGGCTATTGCCATAAAAAGCCCCAAATCAGCTCGTGCTGTAGCTAATGCATGCGCTAAAAACCCATATTCCCCAAAAATACCCTGTCATAGAGTGATTAGGACTGATGGAGCTCTTGGAGGATACTCTGGGAGAGGTGGAATTAGACAAAAGCTCAGATTACTTAGATCTGAAAAAGTATCAATTTAGCCTTATTTTAAAGATTTTTTATCTTAAAAAAACCACTAAAAACAACGTTTTTTGATCTTTTTCCATGTTTTCTTATTAAATAGCACAATTCACCCTTTAGTTGTACCATTTATGAGCCTTCACTCAAAATAGACCCCTCTATGGCCGTTTAAATGGTATATTCTATTAGTGCATCGCTCTACTATTCAACTATATCAATGCTTTTAGACTGTCCTTTTTTAAGGGAATTTTCATAATCACAATCGGAAAAAAAGCCGCTATTTTAAAGGATTATTTAATGTTTTTTATAATTTGCCAAAAGTCTTAACACTATCACAGCATTTTAAGGTCATTTAATAGTATACAATTGAAGAAATTATAATAATTATATTATTTATATATTTAATTAAATATAATAAATACAGTTGTTTAGTATATATACTTAATGTAATACTTTAAATATTAGTAAATAAACATTACCTATTATTATAATTTTCTAACTAAATTTTCTCTTCTTGAGATGTAGACTCCACTTAAAACGATAATGAATAAACCTAGAAAAGTCCAATTATCAGGAAAGTCACTAAAGAAATAATAACCTATTATAATGTTCGTAATGATCTCAAAGTAGCTAAATGGAGCTAATTTAGAGGCGTCAGCATATTTAAGAGACAATATTAAAAATAAATGTCCTATACAGGCAAATATACCTATGGCTGCCATCATAGACCACTGATTTAAGTTAGGTTTAACCCATACAAAGGGCATTACAGTGGATATAATTATGGCCCCTACTACACCAGTTAACAATAAAGTTAATAAAGGATTGTCTGAGCTACTTAGTTTACGAGTAATGATCAAATAAAACCCATACATCACACCTGTTCCAAGAGCGGCTATACTTGCTAAATTAATTTCAACAAATCCTGGCCTTATAACTACTAAAGAACCTATAAAACCTATAATTACTGCAGACCATCTTTTAAAACCTACTTTCTCCCCTAAAAAAACTGGAGAAAAAGCTGTAACAATTAAGGGAGCAACAAAAGCTAGAGTTAATGCTTTTGCTAAAGAAATTACTGAAATTGCATAAAAGAAACAAATATTAGCTGTTAAAAGAATTAAACCTCTAATAAATTGTAATTTTGGTTTATCCGTCCATACAAGATTTTTTCGAAAAAAGAAAAACATTACAGGAAAAGTGAAAGCCACTGTAAAAAAATATCTTGCCCATGTAATTTGTAATACTGGAAGATCTGCACTTAAATATTTTGCAAATCCATCCATTATTGGAAGCATCACCCATGCCAAAAGATTAAAAGTTATAGCCTTCATTTTAGAAGAAGGATATAGATTAATTAAAGTATTTTAAAGCAAAGAATACAACGACTGGAATAGTTATAAATGACATTAATGTTGAAACAACAATAGTACTAGCAACACTGTCAACAATCTTTTTAGGTGAATATATTGAAGCCACTAAATAATTTAGAACAGCACTAGGCATTGAACATTGAATCAATAAAACACCGGCAGCAAACCCTTCCAAATTAAAATATAGAATTAATAAATATCCAATTATAGGTCCAATAATTACACGTCCTATAGAAGAGAATATAGCTTTTTTAAGAGAAAAAACTTTTAATCTGGTTAATGCAATTCCTAAAGACATCAAAATAAGAAATATTGTTGCATACATTAACAAGAAAGTAGTATTTTCAACAAATCCAGGAAGTTCTAAATCATAATAAAGTAAAAAAACTGAAACTATTATTGCATAAAAAGGAGGACTTTTAACTATAACGTTTATATTAAATTTTCTGTCTGCTAAAAAAACACCTAAAGTAAAGTGGCACAAAATAATTAAAGCAGATATCGCCGCTGAAACACCAAGACCTTGAGAACCATAAGCAAATAAACAAATTGGTAAACCCATGTTTCCTGTATTAGGCATTGTTAATGGAGGAAGCTCTCTAATAATATCTTTAGTGTTCAGAACATATAGAATTATAATTCCAGTAATCATAAATCCAACAATAGCTAGCGCATAATACCAAAAGTAATTTATAAAAATATTAAATGAAATATTTACAGGATTTAAAGCATAAATAATCATTGCAGGAGTTCCTACATTTGCTGCAAAATTTGTAATGAATGCTGTATCTATTTTTGGGTTTTTCTTGCCTAAATAATAACCAATACCAACAACAAAAAATACAGGAAATAAAACTTCAAAAAGTTTAATGTAAATATCCATTAATTATATAATCTAATTAATGTAGGAAATTTAAGAATATTTTTATTCTTTTTAAATGCTGATAAGCAGTTTCTTGAATTAATTTCTGTTGTTTTATGGGTAATAATTACAATTGTTGCTTTCTTATTCTTCTTATCTGGTGTTTGAATAATTCTTTTAACTGAAATCTTATATTTAGCTAATCTATTTGTAATTGTCGAAAGAACACCCTGCTTATCTTTAACTACAAATCTTAAATATAATGAATTTGTATATTTATCATTTCTAAATGGCTTGATAGACCTTCTTTTATTAGAAGAAACACCAAAAGGATATTTAGTATTTCCTCTTAAAATTGATAATAAGTCTGATAATAATGAAGAGGAAGTTGGGCCAGGACCAGCACCCTCACCTTGTAAAACGCTCTCCCCTACGGGCTTACCTTCTGTAATAACTGCATTCATAACGCCGTTTACATTTCCAATATATGTCTTTTTACTTACTAAACATGGATGAACAGTTTCAAATAATTGACCATTGATGATTTCAGAAATTCCAAGTAATTTTACCCTAAGACCTAATTGATTGGCTATCTTAATATCTTCTAATTTAATATTTTCAATTCCTTCCATTATACATTTGCTTTTAGAAATTTTTGTATTGAAAGAAAGAGCAGATAATATTCTAATTTTTGCAAAAGCGTCAAAACCATTTAGATCTAACTTAGGATTACCTGGTTCAGCATAACCAAGGTTTTGTGCTTTTTGTAAGACTTTATCAAAAGTTTCATTACTATTTTCCATTTCTGATAAAATATAATTTGTTGTTCCATTAAGTATCCCATAAACTTTACTAATTTTATTTGTTGCTAAACCTTCTTTAATTGTTCTTAGAATAGGAATTCCACCAGCAACAGATGCTTCAAACTCTAAATTTACTTTATTTTTTTCAGCGAGTTTAGCAAGATGATCACCATGCTTAGCTATTAAAGCTTTATTTGGTGTAATAACATGAATTTTATTTTTTAAGGCTGTCTCCACAACTTTTTTTGAAATTCCGTCAGATAGTCCAACTACTTCAAATAAAATATCAGGATTTAATTCTTTTATTATTTTAATTGGATTTTTATAAAAAATTTTTTTATTGATGTGATATTTTCTTTTTTTTGTTTTATTTCTGGCAGATATAGCAATTATCTTAATTTTTTTTGATGTTTTAATTTCAATATTTCTTCTTTGAAGATTTAGTTCTCGATATAAATAATTTCCAACTTGACCAAGTCCAATGATAGCAATTTTTATAACGTTACTCATCTATTCATCTATATTTGGATATGGGCTATTTTCAGTATATTCATCAAGTTTAGCTTGAAATTCTTCAAACGACATATTGTCAGAAAATTTTATATCTAAAATGTTATTACTTAATTTGTCATTATAAGTTGAGCAACCAGTAATTATAATAAAAGTAATCAGTAATTTTTTCATTTCAAACCTTCGTGTTCTTTAAAATTTTTTAAAATATTCATATTTTGTATAGCCTGACCTGCCCCACCTTTTATCAAGTTATCAATTGTTGACAATATAATTGCTTTGTTTTTATATTTAGATTTACAAACTGATATTTCACAATTATTAGTATTAATCACATCATTTGTACTTAACATTGAGTCTATTTTTACTACTTTAACAAAGCTAGAGTCTTTATAAAATTTAACAAGTTCATTGTATATGTTTTTAATTGTTCTACCTTTATTTAAATCAACATAAATTGTACTTAATATACCTCTAAACATTGGAGTCAGATGTGGGGTAAATGTGAAAATTGTTTTACTATTTGAAAATTTATTTAAAAATTGTTCAATTTCTGAATTATGTCGGTGAAAGCCTACACCATATGCACTAAGTGATTCATATAAATTTTTATTCTTATATTTTTTATGAACGTTTCTACCAGCGCCAGAGTAGCCAGATTTTGAGTCGATGATAATATTATTTTCCTTTATTAATTTCTTTTTTAGTAAAGGTATTAGTGCAAGTAATATAGATGTTGGATAACAACCTGGACATCCTATAATTTGATAATTTTTTAATTTTTCTCCTGTTAATTCAGGTAATGAATAAAAAGAATCTTTAATTAATTTTGGGGCTTGATGTTTTTGCTTATACCATTTTAGATAATCAGAAGATTTTCTTAATCTAAAATCAGCAGCTAAATCGATTAATGTATTATTACTTAAAAGTTTTTTTGAAATTTTTTGAGCTTCTCCATTAGGTAAAGCGGTAAATACAATATCTACGTGTTTTAAAAAATTAAAATTAAATTTTGTTATTTTAGGTAATTTTTTATTCTTTAATCTCTTATCGTAAATTGAAATATTTTTTCCAACAGAACTATTTCCACAGAGATATTTGATATTAACATATTTATGTTTCGATAATAAACTAACTAACTGGATACCAATATATCCTGTAGATCCGGCAACTAATACATTAAGCTTAGGCATTTAACATTATAACAGTTTAGAATTAAAAAAAAATTATCTTTTAGAAAATTGAAAGCTTCTTCTAGCTTTTCTTCTACCAGGTTTTTTTCTTTCAACTGCTCTTGGATCTCTGGTAGTTAAATTTTCAGTTTTTAAAGTACTTTTAAGATTTTCATCAAACATAACTAATGCTTTAGAAATACCATGAACCATTGCACCAGCTTGACCTGTATGACCGCCACCTGTAACGCTGCATCTTACATCATATGAAGTTGCTTGATTAATTATTTCAAATGGGCGTGTAATTTGCATTTTATGATTTTCACTAACAAAATACTCATTAAATAGTTTACCATTTACATAAATTTTGCCAGTTCCCTTCTTCAACCAAACTTTAGCAATTGAAGTTTTACGTCTACCAGTAGCGTATTTACTATCTTTAAAATCTAGGTTTAATTTAGGCTTTTTTGAAGTTGATTGAGTTGCTTCCATCTAATTTCTTACAATGTTTTTATTATTTAATTTTTCAATTTCAATTACTTTAGGATTTTGAGCAGCATGCGGGTGTTCGCTACCAGAATAAATTTTTAATTTAGTTAATTGTTTTTTTCCTAGAACACCACCTGGTAACATTCTTTTTACTGCAAGTTTTAAAGCCTCACCTGGTTTTTTTTCAGCTAATTTTTCAGGTGTTGTTTCTTTAATTCCACCTGGGTGACCTGTATGTCTATAATATTTTTTATTCTCAAATTTTTTTCCAGTAAATTTGATGTGTTCAATATTCTTAACAACTACAAAATCTCCATCATCCATATGAGGAGTAAATGTAGTTTTATTTTTTCCTCTAATAATTTTAGATACTACTGTTGCTAATCTTCCAACAACAGCATTTGTAGCATCAATTTCATACCAATTTGAAGAAAGTTGGTCTTTTTTTAAGAATTTTGTCATTGTGCCAGGATTAATACTATTATTAAGTTTAAAGTCAATTTGATAATTATATTGCAATTACTTACCTTTATGATAAATATGAATTTGCCGATTTGATCCTATTGCGGGCATAAAACTGCTAAAAAGGAATTTTCATAACGTAATCGGTAGGCATTTGAACTGTATTGTGCGCCTTACATAAAGTTAAAGCACTAAAAAAGGAGTAAAATGACTAAAAAAAGAAACAACCCCGAAACCATAGCAATACATGGTGGAGATTATAGAAGTGATCCTGCAACTAATGCTGTAGCAGTTCCAATTTACAGAACTACATCTTATCAATTTAATAGTGTAGATCATGCAGCAAATCTTTTTGCACTAAAAGAATTCGGTAATATTTACACAAGGATAATGAACCCTACAAATGATGTACTGGAAAAAAGAATTGCAGCACTTGAAGGAGGCTTGGCTTGTTTAACAGTATCTTCTGGACAAACAGCATCATTATTCTCAGTGTTAAATGTTGCCCAGGCTGGTGATAATATTGTAAGTTCTACAGACCTATATGGTGGAACAGTATCTTTATTTAATCATACTTTAAGTAAACTTGGTATTGAAATAAGGTATGCAGATCCAAAAGATCCTAAAAACTTTGAAAAAAAAATTGATGATAAAACTAGAGCTTTTTATGGAGAAACTTTACCTAATCCATATTTGAGAGTATTCCCAATTAAAGAAGTTTCTGATATTGGTCGAAAATATAACATACCTCTTATAATGGATAACACTGCTGCACCAGTTATATGTAAACCGATTGAGCACGGCGCTGCTATAGTAATTCATTCACTCACAAAATATATTGGAGGACATGGTACTGCTATTGCAGGAAGTATTGTTGATAGTGGTAATTTTGATTGGACAGCAGATCCAAAAAGACAACCATTATTTAATGAACCAGATGCTAGTTATAGTGGAGCAATTTGGGGCAAAGCTGTACCTGAACTAACTGGAGCAAATATTCCATTTGCAGTTAGGGCTAGAGTTTGTTTATTAAGAGACTTAGGTTCAGCATGTTCACCTGATAACGCTTTTGCTATTATTCAGGGCCTTGAAACTTTAGCATTAAGAATGAAACAACATTGTTCTAATGCTGAGTCTGTTGTCAAGTTCCTTAAAAATCATAAAGAAGTAACTAAAGTAATTTATTCTACTGAACATGATAAACCTATAGCAGACAGAGCAAAAAAATATCTAAGAGGCGGAAATGGACCAATGGTAGGCATTGAACTTAAAGGGGGAATTGAAGCTGGTAAAAGATTTATAGAGTCTTTAAAAATGTTTTATCACGTTGCAAATATTGGAGATGCAAGAAGTTTAGCTATTCACCCAGCCAGCACTACTCATAGCCAATTAAATGAAAAAGAACTTGCTGCTACAGGAGTAACTCAAAGTTATGTAAGATTGTGCATTGGTATCGAGCACATTGACGATATTATCGATGATTTAGACCAAGCTTTGAATAAATCTTCAAAAGGTAGTTTAAAAGCTGTTAGTTAATTTGAAATTGTAATGTCAAAAATTAGAAACTAATTATTTATCTCTTGATATTTTGTTATATAAAGAAAATATAGAGTTGAAAGAATTATAATAATAGAATTTATCTGGTGTAATGATGCATAAAACATTTTTACTCCAGATAAAATTGTGAATATACCTAAGAATATTTGAAACAATAAACTTAATCCAATAATTAAAATTGGAAATCTTAATCTAATATTTCCATTTTTAAATAC
The DNA here is from genome assembly GCA_902606445.1 of uncultured Pelagibacteraceae bacterium. GTDB lineage: Bacteria > Pseudomonadota > Alphaproteobacteria > Pelagibacterales > Pelagibacteraceae > Pelagibacter. The sequence continues at coordinate 6,364 of CACLGJ010000011.1, read as the reverse complement.
CGAATAAAGTATATACAGATAAATAAAAACAATAAGATAAGCTAAATTTCGGTGAACAAATTGTACTATAGATGGATTATCAAATACTTTTAAATTAAGAAATTCAACAAAATTACTGTCATTTGGAAAATATGTGGACCCCATAAGGGGCCACGTATTATAAATTTTACCTGCGTCCATACCTGAAACAAAAGCTCCTATAATTAGTTGCAAAAATATTAATAAAAGAAAAAATTTAAGTGAATTTAACTTAATTATAATTTGATTTTCTTTTAAATTAGTTAATTTAAGAAATTTCCAAAAAACTATAGATAAAATAATAAATGCTGTAACCAAATGTAATGATAATCGATAATGGCTTACATCTACTCTATCAATCAAACCACTTGAAACCATATACCAGCCAATAAATCCCTGGAAACATACCAATAAAAAAATTATTAAATACTCTTTTAAAATCCATAAACCATTTCTTATTGTAAAGTAAATGATTGGTAATAAAACTAACAATCCAATTAGTCTACCTAATTGACGATGAGCCCACTCCCACCAAAAAATAACTTTAAACTCACTTAGAGTCATATCAAAATTTTGTTCATTATATTCAGGTATAGTTTTATAAAGATTAAAATAATCTATCCACTTCTCATTCGATAAAGGAGGTAATGTGCCTACAAATAATTCCCATGTTGTAATTGACAAACCTGAATCAGTTAATCTAGTAAGTCCACCAACCAATATAATTAGAGTAATTAACAATAATAACGATAACATCCAAATTTTAAGCATTAAATTTAAATGATTATTCTGACTGTACATGATTAAATAAATATAATAATTATTAATTAATCCAATAAATTAAATGTCGCCTAAAAACAAAAAAAAACTTAAAATAATTAGATCAAAACTAGATAAATTAGATAACAGCCTACTATCTTTGATTAAATACAGAACTTATCTTGTAAAAGAGGTTTTGAAATTAAAAGAATTTAAAAAAGAAATTGTTGATAAAAAACGTATAAAATTTATTCTTAAAAAAATTAAGATGAAATCAAAAACATTAAATGTTGATCCAAAGATAACAAATCGAATATGGAAAAATATGATTTGGTCTTACATTGATTTTGAGAGAAGAAACTTTAAAAAAAAATAATTATTTACTGTGGGGTGGAAGTTTTTTTTCAACAAATACTTCATGTTTTCTTGTAGCAGGATTATATTTTTTTGCTTTTAATTTTATCTTAGCTTTTTCACCACCTGCAGGCTTTTTTACATAATAGAAAAAAGGACTATCGGGTTTTGTTTCAGGAACTAATCTAACTTTTACGTGTGTTTTTTTTGCCATATTATTTTAATTTTTTTAAGTCCTTAATAATATTAGATATATTACTAATTTTGTTTCTTAAATTATTAGTTCTTATAGTTTTATTTGAAATTTCGTCAAGCACATTAGAATTACTTGAATTAAGTACTTTTTTTACACCATTAATAGTTAATCCTTGTTCTTTAAGAAGATATTTAATTTTTTTCAAAAGATCTATATCGTTTTTGTCATAGTATCTTCTATTTCCATTTAAAACTTTTGGTTTAATTTGTTTAAATTCTTTTTCCCAAAACCTTATTGTATGAGTGGGTATTTTTTGACCAGATCTACTTTTTAAATTTAGTATTTTTGTTACTTCACTAATTGTTTTATACGCAAAATCAGACTTATTCATTATTTGTAAAATTAACAAGTTTTTTAAACTCTTTTGACGGTTTAAATAAAACTACATTTCTCTCTGATATAATTTTCTCTTCTTTAGTCTTTGGATTTCTACCAAGTCTTGATTTTTTTTGTCTTATCATGAAAGTACCAAATTTAGATATTTTTAATGTTTTTTCTTTAGATAAATTTTCTATAATTGTTTGAAAAAAATCTTCAATTAAGTTTTCTGAAATTTTTTTAGAAAATCCTAACTGCATATAAATTAAGTTAACTAAATCTTTTTTAGTTAAATTAATTCTCATTATCAAATATTTCTCTTAATTTTATCTATTAAGTTACCTTTAATTATTTTACAACAAACTTCAAGAGAATTAGAAAAGCCTATATAATCTGTTCCACCATGGCTTTTAACAACTGGGGAATCTAAACCAATAAATATAGCACCATTATATAATCTTGGATCGAGTCTTTTTTTAAACTTTTTTAAATTTGAAATATTTAAAAGTGAGGAAATTTTACCTATAAGTGATCCACCTAAAGCCTCTTTTAATTCGTTGGTAATAAAGTTTGCAGTTCCTTCTGCTGTTTTAAGAGCAACATTCCCAGTAAATCCATCAGAGACGATTACATTTACATTTCCATTCATTAGTTCATTTCCTTCGATATAACCTAAAAATTTATAATCTTCAGATTTTTTATCATTTAATATTTTATATGTTTCTTTAATTGTTTCATTTCCTTTTAATTCTTCAGAACCAATATTTAACAAAGCAACTTTTGGTATTTCATTTATATATAAAGATTTATAAAGAGATGCTCCCATTATTGAAAAATCAAATAAATTTTTTGAACTACATTCAATATTTGCACCTAGATCCAAGACTACACTCATACCCTTTTTATTAGGCCATAGAGCAGATAAGGCAGGCTTGTCTATATTTTCAATCATTTTAAGATTTAATTTAGAAATAACTAATAAAGCACCTGTATTTCCTGCTGAGATAACAATATCACAATCTTTTTTCTTAACACTTTCAACAGCTAACCACATACTAGTATCTTTACCTCTTTTTGCTGCTTCTAATGGGCTATCTTCACTTGAAACTTTATTTAAAGTATTAACGATTTCAAATTTATCTTTTTTGATCTTATTATCTAAAAATTTTTTTATTTGTTCTTCATCACCAAAGAATTTGTAAAAAACATTTTCATTATTTGTATGATGATGAATTACACCATCAATTATTTTTTTTGGTGAGTTGTCTCCTCCCATTGCATCTACTGCAATTTTAATCATGGATGACATTAGTTATAGTTATTTATAAAATAATTATTCTTTTGGGTCCAAAACTTGACGACCTTTGTATATACCCGTTTTCAAATCTAAATGATGGGAAAGCCTGTACTCGCCTGATTTTTTATCTTCAATAATATTTTTTGAAGAAAATTTCATGTTTTTGGCTCTTCTCATCCCTGTTCTAGATGGTGTTTGTTTACGTTTTGGAACTGCCATAATTATTGAGTATTTACACTTTTTATGAATGATTTCAAATTATTTTTTTTTAGATCATCCTTAAAATTATCAAAATAATTTACTAAATATTCGGTATTATTGAAATTTTGAAGAAAAACGCCTACACAATCTCTTTTTTTTTCAAATTTCATATTATCCCAAAAATGTATCTCCGAAATTATTGCATGAAAAGTATTTATATAATCTTTCATCTTCTTGTTAATTGACTGATCTCCATAGCCTATTTCTCTAATGCTTAATTCTAATTGTCTAAAATTAAAATCATATAAATCTTGTAATTCCTTATTATTTTCGTCATTTTTAAACTCTTTTAGTATAAAAGCAAAATGAAATAAAAATAATGATAGCCGATCACCAAATGAATCTTGTTTATTTTTTAACTCTTTGTAAAGCGATTTATTAGTAGTTAATTTTATCAAATTATTATAAAAATTTATATAATCAGTCTTCATGAAAAAATTATTATTACTATCAATTATATTATTATCAAGTTGTTCATTGCAAAAAGTTATTATGCATCATGGTGTGCATAATCTTGAAAAAAAACAAGCTAAACTAAAAGTCAATGAAACAAATAAAAATGACATATTTGCTATTGTTGGTCCACCTTCTACAAAAAGTACTTTTGATAACGATGTTTATATATATATTGAACGTAAAACTAGTAGTTCAAAACTTACTAAATTAGGTAAAAAAGATTTGATTACAAATAATGTTTTAGTCTTAGAAATTGATAATACTGGAATACTTTTAAGTAAAAAATTTTATAACAAAAATGACATGAAAAAAATTAAATTCGAGGAAAGTATCACTAAAATAAATTATGAGAAAAAATCATTTATTTATAATTTTCTTAATTCTGTAATACAAAAAGTTGACGATCCACTAGGTAAAAAGAGGATCGGCAACTAATTATAAAAAATTTATCTAGCAATTACAGCTAAAAGTAATAGAGCCACAATGTTAGTTATTTTAATCATTGGGTTAACAGCGGGACCTGCCGTATCTTTGTAAGGGTCTCCAACAGTATCGCCTGTTACTGCTGCTTTATGAGCTTCAGAACCTTTACCTCCATGATTACCATCTTCAATGTATTTTTTGGCATTGTCCCATGCACCACCACCAGCAGTCATCGAGACAGCAACAAATAAACCTGTAATAATTACACCCAACAACATTGCACCTACAGCGGCAAGAGCAGCCACTTGACCACCAATAGCTAAGATTATAAAATATAGGACTACTGGAGATAATACAGGGAGTAATGATGGAATTATCATTTCCTTAATTGCAGCGACTGTAAGAAGATCAACTAATTTAGCATAGTCAGGTTTTTGTTTTCTTTTCATTATGCCTGGAAATTTTTTAAACTGTCTTCTTACTTCAATTACAACTGCACCGCCTGCTCTTCCCACAGCTTGCATGCCCATTGAACCAAATAAATATGGAAGCATACCTCCAATTAATAATCCTACAACTACGTAAGGGTTTGAAAGATCAAAGGTTACAACTATGCCTTCTAAAGCAGAACCAGCCTCTTTAGAAAAATGTTTAATATCCTCTGTATATGCAGCAAATAAAACTAAAGCGCCTAAACCTGCTGAACCAATTGCATAACCTTTGGTTACAGCTTTTGTAGTATTACCTACTGCATCAAGAGCATCAGTTGTTTTTCTTACTTTCTTATCTAAATTAGACATTTCTGCAATCCCACCAGCATTATCTGTTACTGGACCATAAGCATCTAATGCAACAACCATACCCGCTAAAGCTAACATTGTTGTAACGGCAATAGCTATACCAAAAAGACCAGCAATATAATTCGTTAAAAGAATTCCACTGACAATAATAAGTGCTGGGATCGCTGTAGCTTCCATTGATATTGCAAGACCTTGAATTACATTAGTTCCATGGCCTGTGGTGGATGATGCTGCAACAGATCTTACTGGACGATAATTAGTTCCTGTGTAATACTCTGTAATCCAAATCAATAAACCAGTAATTACCAAACCGATTACACCACAATAATATAAGCTTAAGCCGTTAAAAGTTTTGTTATTTACAGTATATTCATTTGTAAAACCAATTACATAATCTGTAACTGGATACAAAATAGCAAGTGATGCAATTGCAGAGACAACAAAACCTTTGTATAAAGCATTCATTACATTATTAGTATTTCCTAACTTAACAAAAAATGTTCCAATAATTGATGTTAATATACAGGCTCCCCCTATTGTTAATGGATAAATCATCATATTAGTATCACCAACAAAGAAAATTGATGAAAGAACCATTGTTGCAACAATTGTTACAGCATAAGTTTCAAATAAATCTGCCGCCATACCTGCACAATCACCGACATTATCACCAACATTATCAGCAATTACTGCTGGATTTCTGGGATCATCTTCAGGTATTCCAGCTTCAACTTTTCCAACTAAATCGGCACCCACATCGGCGCCTTTCGTAAAAATTCCACCACCAAGTCGAGCAAATATAGAAATTAGTGAAGCACCAAATCCTAATGCAACAAGTGCATTTACTATTTCTCTTTCATTAATATTAAATTTTAATAAAAGATAATAATAAACTGCAATAGCCAATAATGCTAAACCTGCTACCAACATTCCTGTTACTGCTCCAGACTTAAAAGCAACTGAAAGTCCTTGAGCAAGACCTTTTTTAGAAGCTTCAGCAGTTCTAACATTGGCTTGGACTGAAACTAACATTCCTACATACCCAGCTATACCAGATAAAGTTGCACCGATTAAATAACCTAATCCTACTAGAGGGCTAAAAGCAACACTAACAATCACTAAAACAACAACACCAACAATTGCAATAGTTTTATATTGTCTTGCTAAATAAGCCTTAGCACCAATTTGAATGGCTGAAGCAATCTCTTGCATTTTTGAATTCCCTGCACTTAAATTTAGAATATTTTTACCAGTTAAGTATCCATAGACTATAGATAAAAAACCGGCTCCAATTGTGTATAAAAGTATTGACTCTACAGATGTGCTCATAATTACCTTAAATTTGTTGGTTAATAAAATTTAAAGATCGGACAATACAAAAAAAGCTAAAAAAGACAATGATAAGTTTTAAAATTGATGAAT